>JAVEEO010000493.1 GCA_030840415.1 Pseudonocardiales bacterium
CGAGCTTGTCGTCGTAGGCGCCGACGTTGGTCAGCGTCGGGTGCCGGTCCTCGGGCGGGGTGGTGATCGTCGACATCTCCCGGATGCCCGCGAGGCTCATCTCCAGCGTGCGCGGGATCGGCGTGGCCGACATGGTCAGCACGTCGACCGCCGTGCGCAGACCCTTGAGGTACTCCTTGTGCTCGACGCCGAAGCGTTGCTCCTCGTCGACGATCACCAGGCCGAGGTCCTTGAACCGGACGGTCTGCTGCAGCAGACGGTGGGTGCCGATCACGATGTCGACGCTGCCGTCGGCGATGCCGGCCAGGATCTGGTCGACGTCGGCGGCGTGGGTGAACCGGGACAGCTCCCGGATCGTCACCGGGAACTGGGCCATGCGGTCGGAGAACGTCTGCAGGTGCTGGTGGGCCAGCAGCGTGGTCGGCACCAGCACCGCCACCTGCTTGCCGTCCTGCACCGCCTTGAACGCCGCCCGGACCGCGACCTCGGTCTTGCCGTAGCCGACGTCGCCGCAGATCACCCGGTCCATCGGCAGCGACTTCTCCATGTCCGCCTTGACCTCGTCGATGGCCGCCATCTGGTCGGGCGTCTCGACGAACGGGAAGGCGTCCTCCAGCTCGCGCTGCCAGGGGGTGTCCGGGCCGAAGGCATGCCCGCGGGTGGCCATCCGTGCCGAGTACAGCCGGATCAGCTCGGCCGCGATCTCCTTGACCGCCTTGCGCGCCCGGCCCTTGGTCTTGGCCCAGTCGGCACCGCCGAGGCGCGACAGCGAGGGCGCCTCGCCGCCGACGTACTTGGTGACCTGGTCGAGGGAGTCGGTGGGCACGAACAGCCGGTCGCCGGGCTGGCCCTTCTTGGCCGGGGCGTACTCGATGATCAGGTACTCGCGCTCGCCGCCGTTGACGGTGCGCCGGACCATCTCGACGTAGCGGCCCACGCCGTGCTGCTCGTGCACCACGAAGTCGCCGGCGGCCAGCTGGATCGGGTCGATCGCGTTGCGCCGCCGGGACGGCATCCGGGACTTGTCCAGCGCGGTGACCCCGCGCTGGCCGGTGAGGTCGGACTCGGTGAGGATGGCCAGCTTCAGCTCGGTCGAGATCAGGCCGGCCTCCAGGTGGCCGGTGGTGACGGTGACCACGCCGGCCTCGAGCTTGTCGATGCCGGGCACCATCCGGGCCGTGATGCCGGCACCGTGCAGCCGCTCCAGCGCGCGCTCGGCGCTGCCGTGGCCGGAGAAGACCAGCGCCAGCCGCCAGCCGTCGCGGGCCCAGCCGCCGATGTCGCCCAGCAGCGACTCGGTATCGCCGCGGTAGGCGGGGGCGCCCTCGAACGAGGAGTCGACCGCGGCCACCGTCCGGAAGTCCGAGCCGGCCTCGGCGACCAGCTCGTTGTCGGTGCTGAACGGTGACAGCGACCACCACGGCATGCCCAAGTCGGACGCGACGTCGGCTACTTCTTCCAACGAGCGCAGCGACGCCGAGCCGAGGTCGACGGGAGCCTTGCCGCCACCGGCGGCGGCCGCCCAGGACGCGGCCAGGAACTCCTCGGAGGTGGCCACCAGGTCCGCCGCCCGGGCCCGGACCCGCTCGGGGTCGCAGACCAGCACCGAGGTCTCGGACGGGAACTCCTCGAGCACCAGCCGCAGCTCGTCGACCAGCACCGGGGCCAGTGACTCCATGCCCTCGACCTGGTTGCCCAGGCTGATCGGCTCGAGCAGCTCACCGAGTTCGGGATGCTCGCCCAGCAGCGCCGCCGCGCGGGCGCGCACGGCCGGGGTCAGCATCATCTCCCGGCACGGCGGCGCCCACACCCCGGCGGTGGCGATCTCCAGCGAGCGCTGGTCGGCGACCTTGAAGTACCGGATCTCCTCGACCTCGTCGCCCCAGAACTCCACCCGCAGCGGGTGCTCCTCGGTCGGCGGGAACACGTCGAGGATGCCGCCGCGGACGGCGAAGTCACCGCGCTTGTCGACCAGTTCGGTCCGGGCGTAGCCGGCCGCCACCAGCGCCTCGACGATCTCGGACAGCTCGCGGCCGGAGTCGCCGATCGAGATGCTGACCGGTTCCAGGTCGCCGAGGTCGGGAACCTGCGGCTGCAGGACGGAGCGAACCGGGGCGACCACCACGCTCAGCGGCCCGGTGCCGGGGTCGGCCGGGTCGGGGTGGCGAAGCCGGCGCAGCACGGCCAGCCGGCGGCCGATGGTGTCGGCACGGGGCGAGAGCCGCTCATGCGGCAGCGTCTCCCAGCCGGGATAGAGCGCCACCGAATCCGGCGGCAGCAGGCACTGCAGGCTGGCCACCAGATCCTCGGCCTCGCGACCGGTACTGGTGACCGCCAGCACGGTGCGCCCGGTGCGCCCGGCAAGGGTGGCGATCGCCAGTGGGCCCAGCGCGGCCGGGCCGGACAGGGCGAGCGGCCGGGCCCCGGACCGGCCGGCAGCCTCGATCACGGTGGCCAGCACGGGGTCGTCGAGGGCGGCATCGATCAGTCCCGCCAAGCTCATGCTCCGAGCTTACGTGGCGGTGCCGACAGCCCCGCACCAGCTGGTTGCCGATAGTGGTAAAAGCGCAATGTCAAACGCTTGTGAGCAGCTCTCCTAACCGCTACATTACGCCTGCGGATTCGGGGGAATCATCGATGTGCGGTCTCTGGGGCGTGCCCGGCACGCCCAGTCAGCCATGCTCCAGCGGGGCCGGTCACCGGTCCCGCTCCCGGCCGTTTCACGCCCGGGCCCTCTCCGGCACCGCACTCGCCGGCCTGGTGCTGCTGTCGGCCTGGTTGCCGGCCGGCACCGCCGAGGCTGCCAGCTACCCGCCGGCCCTGGGCTGCGCGGTCGAGGCCAGCGCGGCGGCCGGCACCGGCGTGACGGTGCACGGCATGGGCTTCCGGGCCGGATCCCCGGTACTGGTCAGCATCGCCGGCAAGCGCGCCGGCCGCACCGTCGCCGATTCGGCCGGCTCGTTCGCGGTGGCTTGGCCGCTTCGCACCCTGCCGACCGGCGGCACCCTGCGCGCGGCTGGTCCGGGTTGCTCGGCCACCGGCCGGCTGACGATCGAGGACCGCCCCGGCACGCCGCTGCCGCCGCGCGAGCCCTCGGTCACCGCCATCCCGGTGGCCAGGCTGACCGGCCTGCCTCCGCAGCTGTTCCTGGGCCTGGCCGGCGCGGTGCTGCTGGCCGGCGCGGCGCTGACCGGACTGACCGGCCGGCTGGGGCATCGCGCCGAGGGACGCAGCAGCAGCGCGACCGCCGCGGCGGGCCGGTTGCCAGGCCTCGGCGGCCCGCGCCTGACCGACGCGCCGCCGGAGTTCCGGTGACTTGCGAACACCTCACCACCGCCCGCGGGCCGTCCGGGTGCGATCTCCGTTGAGAGCACGGTGAGGTTCACCGCCGACCACCCCCGCCCCCGCTGGCAATTCGGACGACCCGCTGCCGTCGGCGAGTCCGGCACCGCGGCTGCGGATTCCGACCGCGACGGCGTGGCCCCGCGGCCGGTGCGGACCGCACTGCGCTACGTCCTGCTGGTATCGGTCGCGCTGCTGCTGGCCGGCTGCCTGTGGCTGGTGGCAACGGCCCTGCTGGCCCGTCACCAGGCACAGGCAGCCCGGCAGTCGGTGGCCGCGCTGCGCACCGCGATCGCCCAGGCCGACCTGCCGGCGGCGCGCCGCGCGTCCGACCAGTTGGCCGCGCACGCCCACTCGGCCCACCGACTGACCACCGGGCCCGCCTGGTGGCTCGGCGCCCAACTGCCCTGGGCCGGCCGGCCGGCCCGCTCGATCCGGGGCTGCACGGCCCAGGCGGACCAGCTGACCAGCACCGTGGTGCAGCCGCTGGTCGGGCTGGCCGACGGCCTGCGGCCGGCGGCCCTGATCGATTCCGGCCGGGTCCGGTTGCAGCCGTTGATCGACGCCGCGCCGGTGCTGCGCCGGGCCCAGGC
>JAVEEO010000497.1 GCA_030840415.1 Pseudonocardiales bacterium
GGTGACGGTCTCGGCCACCGCGCCGGGCCCGCAGTTGTCCAGGGAGAGGTTGCCGGGCGTTCCGGTGGCGACGATGACGCCGGCCGAGTAGCTGGACTGGCTGACGTCGATGACCACGGCTCCGTCGGCCGGCGCGGTATACGTGTACCAGACGCTGGCCTCGGTTGCGGGTGCGCCGCAGTTGGCGTTGAGGCTGGCATCGTCGGCGTCGGTGGTGGCTTGGGTGGTGTCGAGGGTCGCAGTGAAAGGCAGCGCCGAGATCGGCGTTGCCCCGGCAATGGTGTCGTTGGTCGGGACGGCGGCCCAGGCCGGCGACCCCGAGTACAGCAGTCCGGCCGCCGTGACAACGGCAACCGCAGCGATCGATACCGGTGTGCGCATATTGATCTCCCCCCTAGTGGCAGCGGCCGAACCCGCCGCCCAAGCCCGCCGGTGTCGGACCGGCCACCGTAAGACCCTTGCCTCCGCACATAGGCAGATCATCCTGATCGCTCAGTGCGCGTAATACGTTCCTCCCTTGAACACACAGACGCATCCCAATACGTAAATCGTTGCAACCCCGATGCCTTTCCACAATGCAGGGGCCAGAACGCGGGCCGACGCGGGAAATAGATTGTGCTGTTGCTGTCTTCGGGGCGATCTTGTCAGCGTGCACGGGGAAACGCCTCGGACCCATGATTGTCCGTAGCTCCGCCTCAGCGGGTCGACATTCGCTGGCTTGGCCAGGAGTGCTCGAGGTCGTACTCCGTTTCCATGAACTGGATCAAGCCCCGGTCTCCTGCGACTGATTTAGCTTCATGTTCGAAGCGCATAAGAACGGTGCTTGGCCGCCCGGCTAAGGGCGCTCGAGGCCGAGAGCGAACCCGCTCCAGGAATTGGGGCCGAGGATGCTGTCGACCGGTCCGGTGTAGGAACCGAACCGCTGCGCGTAGACCTGTACGTAATGGCAGGTGTTCGCACCCGGCACGCCGTCGATCGGGCCGGTATAGCCGACATTGGCGCAGGTGAGCTGGATGCCCTTGATCGAGTTGACGCCCCAGGCGGGGGTAAGTGGGCATAGCGGCAACCTTTCCGACCAATAGGAAAGATCGAACATTAATCCCGCGGCGCACCGAGACAAGGCCGGCAGGTATTCGAAGGGGCAGCGGGCCGGCATCACCCGCCTAGCCGCTCAACCCAGCCGGGCGATGATCTCGTCCAGTTCGCCGGCCAACCGCAGGTCCAGCGCGGTGAGGCCACCTGCCGAGTGGGTCGACAGGCTCAGTTCCACCGTCCGCCAGGACAGCCGCAGGTCCGGATGGTGATCCAGCCGTTCGGCCACCGGCGCCAACTCGTCGATGAACCGCACCGCGGTCAGGAACGAGTCGAACTCGACGGTCCGCACCAGGGCATCGCCGGCCACCGACCAGCCGTCGGCCAGCCCGTGCAGGCCGTCGGCCACCTCGGCCGGGCTCAACAGCGTCCGGCTCATCTCCTACCTCCTCCAGTTCGCCCGCACGCCAACGACGGGTCTGTGGCCGAATTCTGCTCTACGCTTCGGCCTCGTGACGGAAAGAGAAGCTAAAGACGACAAACTGGTCTGGATCGATTGCGAGATGACCGGGCTGGAGCTCAGCCGGGACGCTCTCATCGAGATCGCCGTGCTGGTGACCGACTCCGAGTTGAACGTGCTGGACGAGGGCCTCGACATCGTGATCGGCTGCGCGGACGACGTCCTGGAGTCCATGGTGCCGTTCGTGCAACAGATGCACGAGACGTCCGGGCTGACCGAGCTGGTCCGCAACTCGACGGTGACCCTCGGCCAGGCCGAGCAGCAGGTGCTGGACTACATCAAGCGCTACATCCCGGAGCCCCGATCGGCCCCGCTGTGCGGCAACTCGATCGCCACCGACCGCGGCTTCATCATTCGCGACATGCCGGCCCTGGACGCCCATCTGCACTACCGGATGATCGACGTCTCGTCGATCAAGGAGCTGGCCCGGCGCTGGTATCGCCGGGTGTACTTCGGCCAGCCGGCCAAGGGACTGGCGCACCGGGCGCTGGCCGACATCCACGAGAGCGTGCAGGAGTTGCGGTACTACCGGGCCACCATCTTCGTGCCGCCACCCGGTCCGAGCAGTGACGAGGCCGCCGCCGCGGCAGCAGCCGTGCTGGGCAGCGCGGCAGACCGTGAGCCGGCCGGAACCAGCCGGTCGGGGGTGGCCGATCCCGTGGTGACCGACCAGTCCGACATTGCCGCCGCCGCGGCCCTCGGCGCCGCCGCCGGGGCCGGAATGGCAGCCGGCCCCAGCCTCGCTGCCGGAGCGGCAGCCGCAGTGAGCGAGGACGGCGACAGCCGCACCGAAGCTGGTCGTGACCCCGTCGCCCCGGATCCCGACCAGCCGCTAGACTGATCGGGCTGTGCCGGTCGCCGCCGCGGCCGGCACAGCGATGGTGGGCGTAGCTCAGCTGGTAGAGCGCCGCGTTGTGGTCGCGGATGTCGCGGGTTCGAGTCCCGTCGCTCACCCCACTGCAGGCCCCGAGAAATCGGGGCCTGCACTGTTTTCTGTCCCTGTTGGAGGAGTTCGGCAGGGCTGCGAGCACGGAGGGGGCAGGCAATGCCCGAGCAGCAGCGGCCGGTCGCGGTGATCGTGGATGCCTGGACCTGCAGCCACTTCCTGCTGGACGCCCTCACCGCGCTGGGTGCCGACGTGGTCCAGGTCAAGAGCGATCCCGGACTGGCTCCGTTCAGCGCCGGGATGCAGTACCTGGCCACCGTGACCGGCGCCGATCCGGCGGTGCTGGCCGACCAGCTCGCGGCCTACGCGCCGATCGCGGTGCTGGCCGGCCAGGAGCCGGACGTGCCACTTGCCGACGCGCTGTCCGAACGGCTGGGACTGCCCAGCAACGGCTCGGCGCTGTCCTCGGCCCGTCGCGACAAGTACGACATGGCTGCCGCGCTGGCCCGGGCCGGGGTGCGCTGCGCCGAGCAGTTCAAGAGCGCCCAGGTCGATGAGGTGGTGGCCTGGGCCGACGCGCGCGGCCAGTGGCCGGTGGTGGTCAAGCCGCTGGCCTCGGCCGCGACCGACAACGTCGCGATCTGCGCCGGTCCCGACCAGGTGCGCGCGGCCGCCGAGGCGATCCTGGGCACCGAGATGCTCTGGGGCGAGGCCAACGTCGAGGTGCTCGTCCAGTCCTACCTGGACGGGATCGAGTACGTCGTCGACATGGTGTCCTTGCAGGGCCGCCGCTACAGCTGCGGCGTGTGGGAATACCGCAAGCGGCAGGTCGGCGTGCACAACATCTACGACTACGAGCTCTTGCTGCCGGCCGACGACCCCCGGGTGCCGGAGCTGATCGACTATGTCGACAGCGCGCTGCGGGCGCTGGGAATCGCCTACGGCCCGTCCCACGCCGAGGTGATCATCACCGCCGATGGCCCGGCGCTGGTCGAGGTGGGCGCCCGGCTCGCCGGCAACCTCAGCACCACCTTCCACGACCACTGCCTGGGCGCCAACCAGGCGGCGCTGACCGCGCTGGCCTACCTGCGGCCACGGGAGTTCGAGGACCGCTACGCCGGACGCTGCTACACCGCGCTGCGCCAGGCCTGGGTCTGCAACACCCCCACCGACCTCGAGGGAAAGGTGGTCGGGGTCAACCAAGAAGTGCTGGCCGAGATCCAGGCACTGCCCACCGTCCGCGAGCTGATCGTCAAGCTCCGGCCGGGCTGGCGGATGCGCCCGACGGTGGATCTGCTGTCGGCCACGCTGAAGGTGTTCCTGGCCGCCGACTCGGCCGCCGAGCTGCAGCGCGACTACCAGCGGATCGCCGAGCTCAAGGATCTGGCCTACCAGTTGGAGTGAGCCCGCTCAGCGGTCCACCCGGCCGGCACCGCGCCGAACCCGCAGCCCGGTCAGCAGCAGCTGTGCGGCCAGGCAGGCGCCGACCCCCTCACCGGCCCGCAGCCGCAGCTCCAGCAGCGGCTCCAGCCCGAGCTCAGTGAGCACCAGCGGGTGGGCCCGCTCGCGGCTGCGCTGACCGGCCACCAGATAGGCCTGCACGGCGGGTTCCAGCCGGACGGCGAGCAACGCCGCGACGCCGGTGGCACAGCCGTCCAGCATCACCGGGACGCCCGCCCCGGCGGCGCCGAGCACCACGCCGGCCAGCATCGCGAACTCCGGCCCACCCAGCGCGGCCAGCGCGGTCAGCGGCTCGGCCACCCGCTCGCCGTGGGTCGCCCGGGCCCGGTCCAGCGCCTGGGCCACCGCGGTGCGCTTGCGCTCCAGCATCGCCGCGTCGGCGCCCACGCCGAGCCCCACCACCTGCTCGGCGGGAAGCCGCAGCAGGCCGGCCACCAGCGCGGCGGCCACCGTGGTGTTGCCGACCGCCACCTCGCCCAGGCAGACCAGCCCATCGGTGGCCGCCACCCGGCCCAGGCCTGCGCCCTCGGCCAGCAACCGGGTCACGTCCGCACCGGACAGGCCGCCGGCGGTGACCAGGTCGCCCTGCCGGTCCTCGGCTACCGCCCGGACCGAACGCACCGACAGCCCGGCCGCCCGGGCGGCGCTGGCGCCCAGTGACTGGCCCGCCTCGGTCGCGGCCAGCACGTCCGCGGTCACGCTGGCCGGATAGGCCGAGATCCGGTGCACGGTTACCGGGTGCTCGGCCGCGACCAGCACCAGCGAGCCGCCGTCGAGGCCGGAGTTCCCCAACGCCAGCACCCGGTTGACCGCGGCGTCCAGCACCCCGAGCGAGCCGGGAGCGCTGAGCAGCCGGTCACCGCTGTCCCGGGCGGCCACCACCGCCGGTCCGGCCGGCGCCCGCAAGCCCGGGAGGGCGGCCTCCGTTGGGGCGGTGTCCTGCGGGACGGGGTATGACGGGGCGGTGTCCTGCGGGACGGGGTCCGGGAGTGCGGTATCCGGCGGGGCGGGGTCCAGCAGGTAGGACGGCGGCGGCGCCGGCGGCTGCTCGGCCGGCCAGCGCTCGGCCAGCACCACCTGCTCCAGGCTCAGCCGCCGCGACCAGCCGGCCCGTTCCAGGCCGGGCTCCGGCGGTCGCTCGTCCGGCCAGCCCAGGCAGAGCCAGCCCAGCGTCTGCACGCCGTCGGGCAGCCCGAGCAGCCCGGCGAGGTCGGCCGGCTGGAACAGCGTCACCCAGCCGAGGCCCAGCCCCGCGGCCCGGGCGGCCAGCCAGATGTTCTGGATCGCGCAGGCGCAGCTCCACAGGTCGGCGTCGGGAAAGCTGGCCCGGCCCAGCACCCCGGCAGCGGCGGCCCGCCGGTC
>JAVEEO010000501.1 GCA_030840415.1 Pseudonocardiales bacterium
CATCGCCTTCGAGTTGGTCCGGACCCGGCAGTTCTACCAATCGGCGCTGCCCGGCATCGATCTGGTCCAGCGCAGTTCCCAGGACTGCCTGCGCACCGCCTGGACCCTGTACGGCGCCATCCTCGACGAGATCGAGAAAGCCGACTACAACGTCTTCGGCCGGCGGGTCGCGGTCGGCCTGCGTCGCCGGCTCGCGGTTGCCGGCGGCGGCCTGGTCCGCGCGGCCTGGGCACGCACGATCAGCTGAGACGGGCCCGACGTCGCCGGACAGGCACTAGGGTGAGCGCTGTGATCATCGGCATCGACCACATCGGGCTCGCGACCGAAGACCCCGGTGGCGTCGCAGCATTCCTGACCGCACTGGGCCTGGGCAAGGACGACGAGGGTATCGCCGAGTCCTACGGCGTGGCCTGCGAGTTCTGGTCCCATCCGTCAGCCGGCGGGCAGCCGGCCATCGAGCTGGTCACGCCGGTGCGCGAGGACTCAGCGTTGAGCGACCATTTCACCCGCCGCTTGCCGTCGCTGTACCACGTCGCATTCGAGGTGGACGATCTCGATGCCGAGTTAGCACGGCTGCGCGGCCACCGGCTGGTGCCGGTCGACGCCGAGCCGTGCGCCGGCGCCCGGCCCGGCATGCGGGTCGCGTTCATGTACGTCCCCAAGCCCGCCGCCCTGCTGATCGAACTGGTGCAGTACGGCGTGGCCGGGGCCGCCTCCGCCGGCTAGCCGCTGACCGCCAGCTGGCTCTCCCGGGCGCGGATCACCTTGCGCAGGTCGTCGGTGAAGTCGGTGACCTTGCGCCGCAGCGGCAATGAGACGTCGTCGCGGTTCACCAGCTCGGTGGCCAAGTCCACCGTGTCGGGCGACGCGGCGTAGCGCGGATACAGGAAGCGGATCAGCTCGGCGAGCACGTAGTCCCCGCGCAGCTTGGCGGCGTCCGGCATCGCGGCGAAGAAACGCTGCACGTACGGCTCGGTGAGCTCGAGCTGCTCGGGCTGCCAGAATCCCTCGGCCAGCGCCCAGAGCTGGTAGTTGGACAGGGTGGTGTCGCTGGTCATCGCGTCCCAGGCGGCACTCTTGGCAGCCGGGTCCGGGCGGGCCGCTCTCGCCTTGGCCGCGAACACCTCACCGGCGGTGCTGGGATCGGTCTCGTAGGCCGCCTGGATCTCGGCCTCGTCCACCTCGCCGAGCACGGCCAGCCGGTACTGGATCCGCCACCGGGTATCGGGATCGAGCACGATGCCGGCCGGCACCCCGGTCCCGTCGAGGAATCCGCGCAGCTCCGCGACGTCGCTGGAGAACTCGATCAGGTTGCGGAACAAGGTCATCAGCCGTTCGTCGTCGGCCGGCGTGCCAGCCAGCCGCTGGCGCAGGCTGTCGGCGATCCGGCCCAGCCAGTGCGGTCGGTCGGCAGGGGCCAGGAAGCGGTCCGCGACATCGAAGCGGGCCTGCTCCAGCACCTCGGCGATGATCGACAGCTCGGACTCCGCCGTCACCATCTGGGTCACCAGCTGCAGGTGATCAGCCGCTGGGAACACCGCGTCCTGCACGCCCAGCAGCAGCTGGCACCAGACCATGGCCCGGTTCAGCGGTGACAGGGTGGGCAGCAGCCGGGGCAGCGCGGCCAGCGAGCCGGCGTCGAACCGGACCTTGGCGTAGGCCAGGTCACCGTCGTTGAGCAGCAGCAGTTCGGGCGCGGGTTGCCCGACCAGTGCGGGCAGCTCGGTGCGCTCCCCATCGATCGCCACACTGATCACCGTGGCCTCGCCGCCGCCGTAGAGCCCGACGTTCAGGGTGTGCGGCCGCAGCACCGGATGCGAATCCGGGGCGGTCTGCACGATCGCGGCAGCCGAGATCGTGCCGTCGCTGACCTCGATCTCGGGGTGCAGCGTGTTGACGTTCGCCGTCTTGAACCACCGGTCGGCCCAGCCGGTCATGTCCTGGCCGGTCGCCTCGCCAAGCGCGGACAGGAAGTCGGCGTGGGTGGCGGTGCCGAAGGCGTGCCGGTCGAAGTAGGTCCGCAGGCCGCGGCGCAGGGCTTCGGTGCCGACCGTGGCAGCGAGCTGGCGGATCACCGAGTGCCCCTTGAAGTAGGTGATCCGGTCCATCTCCAGCAGCACGGTCTGCACGTCCGGGCCGGCCAGGCTGATCGGGTGGGTCGAGCTGCGCTGGTCGGCAAGGTAGGCCTGGCCCTTGCGTCGGGCGGCGAAGGTGGTCGGCGGGCCGGGGAACCGGGTGACCTCGCTCGGCACCCGGTGCGCCATGTAGTCGGCGAAGACCTGGCCGAGCCACAGGTCGTCCCACCAGGCGTTGCCCACCAGCGCGGCGAGCCACTGCAGCGAGATACCGTGCGCCAGCACGACGGCGCGGGTCTCGCGCTCGCTGGCGGTGCCCGGGGTGCGGAACAGGTACAGCTCGCGCAGCAGCACGCACCCCGGATGGTCCAGCGACAGCAGGCTGAACTCCGGCACGAAGACGTGGTCGAGCTTGCCGAACGGGTAGCGAACCCCGAACATCCGCTCGTACTCGTCCAGGCACTGCCTGGTCACCTCGAACGTCTCGTCGAGGTCGACGCTGAGGAACTCGGCCAGCGAGGCCCGGCAGTGGAAGCCCAGCCGGATGCCGTCGTGGTCCTGGAAGACCGCCTCGTACGGGCCGGCCACCAGCGCGGTGAGGTAGGTCGCCTGCGGCGGGGTGGGCCCGACCTGCCAGTGGCCGGGCGCCACCTTGGTCGCCTCGCTGTTGCCCAGCACCTGCCAGTTCTCCGGCACGGTCAGGGTGAAGGTGTAGGGCGCCTTGAGGTCGGGCTGGTCGAAGCAGGCGAACACCTTCGGCGCGTTGTCGATATAGACGAAGGCGTAGAGGTAAACCTGGTCATCGGCTGGATCGACATAGCGATGCAACCCCTCGCACTCCCGGGAGTACCGCATGTCGGCCACCACCTCGAGGCGGTTCTCGGCGGCCAGCCCGGTCAGCGGCAGCCGCCCCTCGCTGAGGGTGCTGACGTCGACCTGCCGATCGTTGAGCAGCACCGAGTGCAGCAGCTCGGGCTGCACGTCCAGGAAGACCTCGGAGCCTGGACGGGCGTCGAAGACGATGGTCGTGTTCGAGCGGAAGGTCTCGGCACCGGTGGTGAGGTCGAGGTCGACGAGGTAGGAGCGGACCGTCAGGACGGCGCCGCGCTCGGCCGCCTCGGTGCGGGTCAGGCTGGGCATTGCTGATCTCCTCGGATCGCGGTGGGTGGTGCTGTGCGGTAGCTAGCGGTCGGCCGGTGCCCGGTTCAGCCGATCGGGTTCGGTACCGGGTGCCCGACGCGGTCGGGCACCCGGTTCGGACGGTTCCTGCGGTTCACACCGGGCCGGTGAACCTGCTCTCCAGGTAGGCGCGCTTGTCCTCCTCGGTGCGGGTCAGGCTGGGCATTGCTGATCTCCTCGGATCGCGGTGGGTGGTGCTGTGCGGTAGCTAGCGGTCGGCCGGTGCCCGGTTCAGCCGATCGGGTTCGGTACCGGGTG
>JAVEEO010000510.1 GCA_030840415.1 Pseudonocardiales bacterium
GGCGGTGATCGCCCCCGGTGAGCGGCTGGACTTCCTGCGCCGCCAGGTGCTGACCTCGCGCAACGTCCGGGGCGGCTGGTTCACCGACCTGCTGCTGGGCGGCCTGAACTACCAGATCGAGCACCACCTGTTCCCGAACATGCCCCGGCCCAACCTGCGCCACGCCCAGGTGCTGGTCCACCAGTACTGCCAGGAGCACTCGATCCCGTACACCGAGACCTCGCTGATCGGCTCGTACAGGGCCGCGCTGGGCTACCTGCACCAGTTGGGTGCCCCGCTGCGGGCAGGCCGGCAGGGGATGAGCGGACCCGGCTGAGCCAGCCGCCCCCGGCCTCGGCCTCCGGCTCGCCGCAGGGGTGGCGCCGTACAATCGTCAGCCAGATGGCCCGGGGTGCAAACAGCGCACGCCCGTCCGACCTGTTGTGGGGGAACCCTGATGGTCCTGATCGGCCTGCTCCTGATAGCCGTCGCGGTGGCCGCGGCGATCATCCTGATCGTGCAGAACGACGGCACGATCGTGCTGCACGTCTTCAACTCCGACTACGACGTCAAGGCCTACTGGCTGGCGATCGCCGGCCTGGCGATCATGGCGGTCCTCACGCTGGGCCTGTGGGCGCTGCGGGTCGGCACCGCGCACCGGGTCCGGCGCCGTCGCGAGCGGCGCGAACTGCTGCGGGAGAACCGCCGGCTCAGTGAGCAGGCCGCTGCCACCCCGGACCCGGCGACGTCGGCTCCGTTGCGGCGGGGCACCACCGACCAGGCGGCTGCCGGCGGCGCCACCGCCACCGAGCCGGGACGGTTCCGGGCCGACGACCCCGGCCCGATGCCACCGGCCCGCAGCTGAGCCCGCCGGGGAGCGGCTCGCCGAAACAGCCGTCCAGCAACCATTTCCGGCAACCGGTTGTGGTCTGTGTTATGGCGCTGTACGGTACGTGTTAAGTGGCTAAGCGTAGTCACTTGTGCACGGGCGAGGATCGCGCCCCCGGTAAAGGAGGCCAAGGATGGCCACGTACAGCAGAGCGGTGAGCCTGCGGGTAGCTCGAACAGGCGTCATCGGCCTGGCGAGCCTGGGCTTGTCGCTGGCCGCCTCGACCTTCGTGAGCCCGGCCCTGGTGCAGGCCGGTCCCGGCACCGTCCGGCACGCCTCCTTCAACGACGCCCGCTGGGGCGACGACCTCGCCGACGCGCTCGCGCTCACCTCGCTGGGGCACAACAACGCCGAAGCCGACCCGGGATCGCTCTACACCGTGGAGCGCGCCATCGGCGCCCGCACCGTCTGGCAGCAGCGCGACTCGGCCAACCGGCAGATCACCGGCAAGGGCGTCACCGTGGCACTGCTGGACTCCGGCACCGCCGTGGTCAGCGGCCTGGACGCCCCGGGCAAGCTCAGCTACGGGCCGGACCTGTCCATCGAGTCCAACGGCGTGCTGACCGACCAGGACACCTACGGCCACGGCACCCACCTGGCCGGCATCATCGCCGGCCGCGACGACGCGGTGCTCACCGACCGGACCATCGCCGGCCTGAGCCCCGCCGTGCAGCTCGGCGTGGCGCCGGATGCCGGCCTGCTGTCGATGAAGCTGGCGACCACCGACGGCAGCACCGACGTCAGCCAGGTGATCGCCGCGCTGAACTGGATCACCGAGCACCAGGTCAACTATGACGGCAGCCGGGTCCGGGTGGTCAACCTGTCCTTCGGCACCGACTCGGTGCAGCCCTACCAGTTCGACCCGCTGGCCGCGGCCGCCGAGAACGCCTGGCGGCACGGCCTGGTGGTGGTCGTCTCCGGCGGCAACGAGGGCCCGTCCGCCGGCCGGCTGACCGACCCGGCCATCGACCCCTACGTACTGGCGGTCGGCGCGTCCGACGGCCGCGACACCCCGGCCGGCTGGGCCACCCCGACGGTGGCACCGTTCAGCAGCGGCGGCTCGTGGCAGCGGCACGTCGACCTGCTCGCGCCCGGCACCTCGATCGTCTCGCTGCGCAGCCCCGGCTCGTTCGTCGACACCTACCACCCCGAGGGCCGGGTGGCCGGTGACAGCACCGGACGGCTGTTCCGCGGCAGCGGCACCAGCCAGGCCGCCGCGGTGGTCTCCGGCGCCGCCGCGCTGCTGCTGCAGGCCTACCCGGACCTGACCCCGGACCAGGTCAAGGCCGCCCTGGTCAGCACCGCCATGCCCGTCCTGTCCAGCCCGCTGTACGCCGGTGCCGGCCAGCTCAACGTCGCCGCCGCGCTGGCCTCGGTGCGGCTGAGCAGGGCGAGCAAGCTGCTGAGCGCGCTGACCCGGCCGCCGGTCCAGAACTACCCGATCTCCACCGGCCAGGGCTCGCTGGACGCCGCCCGCGGCGGTGACAGCCTGGTGGACGCCGACGGCGTGCCGCTGACCGGCGAGATCGACGTGCAGGGCAACCCATGGGATGCCGCCGCCTGGTGGGCCGCCTCGTCCCAGCTCGCGTCCTGGAACGGCGGGGACTGGATGGGCGCCACCTGGACCGGTCCCGGCTGGTCCTCCGACGGCAGCGACCTGGACTCGGCTCGGTGGTCCTCGGCCCGGTGGTCCTCGGCACGCTGGTCCTCGGCACGGTGGTCCTCGGCACGCTGGTCGGACGTCGAGTGGTCCTCGGCCCGGTGGTCCTCGGCACGCTGGTCCTCGGCCCGCTGGTCGTCGGCCCGCTGGTCTGCTGCGACCTGGGGCTGAGCATGAGCCGATCGCCCCGAGGTGGTGCCGCCGGGTGGACGCTGATCCTCAGCGCCGTCCTGGCCGTGGTTGCCGCGGGTCTGACCTGGCACGCCGACGCTCCGCCCATCCTGGTACTCAACATCCCCGCCGTGACCCTGGCGCCCGCCCTGGTCGCGCTGTTCCTGCTGGCCGAGCAGTTCCTGATGAACGTCGAGTTCCGG
>JAVEEO010000519.1 GCA_030840415.1 Pseudonocardiales bacterium
CCTGATGACCTCGGTGCTGGCCACCCCGGACGGCAAGACTGTCGAGGCTGAGGCCGCGCACGGCACGGTGACCCGGCACTACCGCCAGCACCAGAAGGGCCAGCCCACCTCGACCAACCCGATCGCCTCGATCTTCGCCTGGACCCGGGGCCTGGCTCACCGCGGCAAGCTGGACAACACCCCCGAGGTGA
The DNA here is from genome assembly GCA_030840415.1 of Pseudonocardiales bacterium. Lineage (GTDB taxonomy): Bacteria > Actinomycetota > Actinomycetes > Mycobacteriales > Jatrophihabitantaceae > Jatrophihabitans_A. The sequence goes on from JAVEEO010000519.1 coordinate 192, forward strand.
CCGCCTTCGCCGAGACGCTGGAGCGGGTCTGCATCTCTACCGTCGAGTCCGGCCAGATGACCAAGGACCTCGCGCTGCTGATCAGCAAGGACAGCCCGTGGCTGACCACCGAGGACTTCCTGGCCGCCATCGACGACAACCTGAAGAAGGCGATGGCCTAGGCCCTCGGGCTTTTCCCGCGCGCGGATGAGCCGGCCGGAGCAGGACCTGCTGCTGTCGGTGGACGGGGTGGTGGCCACCCTGACCATCAACCGGCCGGCCAAGCGCAACGTCCTGACCGTGACGATGTGGCGGCGGCTGGCGCAGGTCTGCGCCGAGCTGGCTACCGATCCGCGGCTGCGGATGCTGGTGGTAACCGGTGCCGGCGCGTCCTTCTGCGCCGGTGCCGACATCAGCTCGCTGACGGAGGACGAGGCAACGCTGAAATCGGTGGTGGAGACCGCCGAGCTGGCGCTGCGCAACCTGCCGATCCCGACCGTCGCCAAGATCAGGGGGCCACTGCCTCGGCGGCGGCAACCAGATAGCACTCGCCTGTGACCTGCGGGTGGCCGACAGCACCGCCAGCTTCGGGGTGCCGCCGGCCCGGCTCGGGGTGATCTATCCGGTCGGTTCCACCCGGCACTGGTCGAGCTGGTCGGCCCGGCGGCGGCCAAGCGACTGATCTTCACCGCCCGGCCGATCGACGCGGCGCAGGCGTTGCGGATCGGGCTGGTGGAGCAGGTGGTCGAACCGGCGAAGTTGGACGCGGCGGTCGCCGAGCTGGTGGCCACGATGCTGCCGCTGGCGCCGATGACCCAGTTCGCGGCCAAGGAGCTGGTCAACCTGATCGCCGACGGTGGGGACGCCGATGCGGCCTTCGAACGCTGGGCGGCGCGCTGGCAGCTGTCCACCGACGGGGCGGAGGGCCCGGCGGCGTTCCTGGCCCGCCGGCAACCGGTGTTCAGCTGGCGCCCGGACAGCCCGTGAGCGGTGCTTGCACCCGACCGGACCTGATCGCGGACCTGGGCGCCCGGCGGACGTGGCCAGCCTGCTCCCGCATCGGTCAGACGGTGCACACCAGCCGCGATGAGCCGTCCGGCGTGGGCCGTACCCGGATCTGATCGGCGATGCGGCGCTTCATCTCCTCGACGTGACTGACCACCCCGACCGCCCGGCCGCCTGCCCGCAGGCCGTCCAGCACGGCCAGCACCTGGTCGAGGACGTCGGGGTCGAGGCTGCCGAAGCCCTCGTCGATCAGCAGGGTGCTGAGGTCGAGGCCACCGGACTCCGCCCGGACGATGTCGGCCAGCCCCAGCGCCAGCGCCAGCGAGACGTAGAAGGTTTCGCCGCCGGACAGGGTGCCGGGATCGCGGGTGCGCCCGGTGTGCAGGTCCATGACCCGCAGCCCCAGCCCGGAGCGGGCGTTGCCGGCGCGGGCGGCGGTGTGTTCCAGCTCGTAGCGGCCATCGGAGATCCGGAGCAACTGGGAGTTCGCGGCGCCGACGATTTCGGTGAACCGGCGCACCAGCACGTAGGTGGTGAGTTCCATCTTGAGCTGGTTGTCGCCGAGACCGGCCACCAGGTTGCCCACCCGGATGGCGGCGGCGGTGTCGGCCAGCACCTTGGCCCCGCGGCGCACCGCTGCTTCCAACCGGTCGGCGTGATCGACGGCGTCGGGGAGCCTGCTGACAGCAGTGCCGTGCTCGGCCGAGGCGGCGGCCGCCGCCGCCTCGGCCGCGTCCAGCTGTTCGGCGAGCGCGGGCAGGTCGGCCGGTGTGGCGTCCAACTGGGGATCGGTCAGCTCGGCGGCCGACAGCTGGCCGGCGATCTGGTCGAGCCGCTGCTGGTAGGCCCGGATCCTCGAGCGCAGCTCGGCCAGCTCGGAGCCGCCGCGCCGGGCCCGGTGCCAGGTTTCCAGCTCGTCGAAGCCGGCGGCGGCCAGCGCATCCTCGAAGTGCTGGCGTGCCTCGGCCTCGCCGGTTGCCGCCAGGGTGGCGGCCGCGCCGGCCGCGGCCGCCTCGTCCAGCAGGGTCGCCTCAGTGGTCAGCGTCGCGATTCGCTCGGCCACGCTGGCCGAACCGGCGCGGGCCTCGGCCACGGCCCGGGAGTCCTCGGCGAGCACGGTGGCCAGCGCGTCGCGCCGCTCGGTGAGCCGGCTCTCGGTCAGCGCGGCCTGCTGCAGCTGCTCGGCGAGCGCGGCCAGCTGGTCGGCTACCTCGGCCAGTTCGGCGTCCAGCTGCCGCTGCCGGGCGGCTGCCTGCTCGGCCGCCGCCAGCCCGGCTTCGGCCTTGCCAAGCAGGGATCGGGCGCGCTCAGGACTGAGCTGCTCGGCCCTGACCTGCAGCTCGATCAGCTCGGCGCGCTGCT
>JAVEEO010000537.1 GCA_030840415.1 Pseudonocardiales bacterium
AGATCAGGGTGAGATCAAAGTCCTGGGACTCTTCATGCCAGCGGAGGATGACGTCAAATTCAACAAATTTGCTCTTCATCCGGATCCCCGTTCCGGACGGACCAACGTGCTGGGTACTACGTACAGCCCATCCGCAGCGAATAACTATAGCCTCGACTTCTTACGCGGGGTATACCTTCGCTGGCGGCAATGATGAGTGCGTTGGTACATGCGGTAAGGGTTGCCGCAATGCATTCGTGGCAAGAGCGCTGACCGGCGGGTCACCTGGCCAGTGCGACCCATCGGGTTCTCGGCCACGTGCCCGCTCCTTGATGTCGAGATTGTCGGGTACGTCAGGAAGAACTGGGGTGGTCCGGCCGACTAATCGCGCGATTTCCTCTCCGATGACCAGACCCACCGAAGGTGAAGAAGTTGCGCATACTGCTTGTGAGACGAATTGACGTACCGCCTGCAAACAGCCGAGGCAGGTCACCCTGCAGGTACCGCGGAGTCTCGATGCGAAGGCCGTCGAAGTCGAAGCGCGCAAATGAGGTGCTGGTTGAGCGGATGAGCGCCTGCTGCAGCCCCGTTCGGCCGTCGGCAACTGCCGCCCGGATCGCGAACGCCGCCGGGGCCGCCGTGCACCAGGAACTGGTTCAGGATGTCGGGGGTGTTCGGGAAGAAGTTGGGACGCATGTAGTCGGCGGTGGCGAGCAGTTCCTCGCCGGCTAGGACGACTTGGCGCGCCAGATCCCGAAGCGGTTGCCCTGATAACCGCGGTCAGTCGATCAGCCGCCGGAGCATCCGTAACAGCCAGGGGCCCTCGCCCTTGTGATAGGACTCCGACAGGTACCGACCGACGGCTCGGGCCTTCCACAGGCAGACGGCCAGCAGTCCGATCGCCGCGAACCAGGCGGCCGAGAGCAGCACCAACTTCGGTTCCACCGATCCGCCGGCAAACCAGGACCGCCACACAGTGGGGCAGGCCAGGCCCAAGAACAGCAGCATCCAGCCGCACAGCAGCACCCCGGCGCCCAGGGCGAGCCAGCCCTTCGCTGGCGTGCGGTCGCTGCCGTTGAGGACGCATCGGGCATAGCGGAGCAGGATGGCGACGCTCACGATGGAAGGGCCGCCCGCGAACGTCAACAGGTCCGCGGCGACGTCGGTGCTGGCCGCCACGGCTACCTCCCGGCCGGCAGCTGGTTCTTCGGAAAGGCGTCGCCGACGATGACCTGCCACGGCTTGGCGTCCTCGCCGAGGATGGGCTCGATGTCGATGTCGATGTCGATGTCGATGCCGGAGCGCCGGACGTTGTCGATGAAGGCGTCGCGGCGGTCCTCGGACTCGAACACCACGACCGTGCCGGAGAAGGAGGAACCCCTTGCGCCGGCCCTCGGTCCGGGCGCCGCGCAGCGACCAGGCCATCGTCAGCTGGTCGGCGTCGTCGGTGTAGGTGGCGAGCAGGGTGGTGCGCATCGTGCGGGCCGAGGTGAGCGGTACCCGGAACAGCGCCTGGATCTCGAAGTCCTCGATGACCCGGTTGAGCTGCCGGCTGATCTCGATCAGGATCAGGGACCGCTCGGAGGTCAGGCTGGTGGGGACGGGCCCGTCGTCGGTGGTGCGCTCGTAGGCGTTGCGCACCATGGCGTCCAGGTAGGCCGCGACCAGCTGCTTGGGGTCCGACCGCACCCCGACCCGGCGGGCGACAACCTGTTCCAGTTGTTGCCGCTCGCCATTGGTCAGTCCTGTCGTGAGCCGCAGGTTACTGCCGCTGCGCTGGCTCGCCCAGCAAGCAGGCCTGGACGTTCCGTCAGGACGGCGGTCGGTGTCTGCGACAGAGCTGTTCTCCTCATCCTGCTTGACGGCCAGCCGAGCCGGAGCGACGCGATGAAGCCCAGCCCTCGGCATAGCCGCCTCATCGCGGGCTGACCCGGTGGTTGCGCCGCGGTGCCTGGGCAGGGTCGAGCCACGCTGGTGGGATGAACCAGGGCACGCCGTCGAGCATGGTGACGCGCCAACCGTGCCTGTCGATCCGGTCGTGGTGGAAGTCGCACAGCAGGGACAGGTTGTCCAGATCGGTCTGGCCGCCGGCCGACCACGGGACGACGTGGTGTTTCTCGGTCCACTCCGGCGGATCGGTGCAGCCGGGGAAGGCACAGCCCTGGTCGCGGGCGATCAGCGCCAGGGTCTGCTTCTCGGTGGCGCAGCGCTGAGTGGTTCCGTAGTTCAGTACGCCGCCCTTGCTGTTATGCACTACCCAGGTGATGGACGCCTGATCGGCCATCCGCAGCGCCTGGTCGACCGACAGCTTCTGCCCGAAGCTGGTCGTCGCCAGGCCGGTTCCGGTCTCGAACTGCTCGGCGGTCATGGTGATCAGCACGGTCGCCGGCACGCCGGCCGTCCGGGGGAGTTCCGCAGATCGCAGCGCGAGTTTGAGCACTGAGCGGAATGCATCGTGCATCCGCTGGCCGGCGGTCCGCTCGTCACGCTCACCGTCTGCCGCCGGCTTGGGTGCTGCCAGCGAGTGCAGCACCGCGTGGGCCAGAGCGGCGGTCTCGGAGTCCAGGTCCGCGGTGAGCCGGTGCATGCCTTCGCCATTGGGCACGCACGATAGGAACCGGTGCCGTTGCTGCCACTGTTCGTCGGCCAACGTGCCATCCGGAAGCAGGGTGTCCAGCAATTGCTTGGCGATACCGGCCAGGGTCGCGGCGTCGAACAGCTCGGCCTGCTCGACCAGGAATGCTTCCGCCTTGGCCAGTTCGTCCACGGCCAGCGAACTTGCGCGCAGCTTGCCGAGGCACCGGATGATCACGGCCGCCTGCCTCGCCGACACCAGGCCGCCGGCCCGGGTTGCCGCCAGCACCGGCAGTAACGGCTCGAGCCGTTCACCCGACAGTTGCACCCGGACTCCGAGTTCACGAGCGTGCCGGACCCGAATCGAACTCTCGCCCGGCGCCAGGTTGAGCAGCCCCGCGACGAACTGGCTGGTGCCACGCAGTACGTACCGAGCGGGAACGGCCCGCGCTTCAAGCTCGGGAATGGCCACGTTGTCGAACGACTCGGCGCTGCGACGCACCTTCTCCATCGTGCGAATCAGGCCCAGCAGTTGGCCCTCGTCCAGCACCGACAAGTCGGCAGCAGCCAACGACGATACGGCAGCCAGCGCGGCATCGGCCTGCGCCGACACTTGACTCGCCAACGTCGTCATACCCAAAACCTAGACCAGGGGTACGACAACACTGGGAAGACGAATGCCCTAAATGCAATGGCCAAAGTCGCTCGAGCGGAGGAGATTCCGCAGCGCCACGACGACCACCGTCGCCACTGGGCTAACCGGGCGATACAGCCGTCCCGTGACCGGAACCGCGCCGTCCAAGCGGAATCAGCGCCGCCGGACGTGGAAGATGTGCGAGGTCTGGTCGGGTGAGAGCCGGACGAAGTTGTGCTCGCCCCACTCGTAGTTGGCGCCGCTGAGCAGGTCCGCGACCAGGAAACTCTCGTCCGCGGCCACCCCCAGCTCGTTGAGGCGCAGGTGCACCCAGCCCTCCCGGGTGTTGTGCGGGTCCATCGAGCAGGCCACCAGGATGGTGTCGCCGGTCACCGAATCCCGCTTGGAGAACACCAGGATCGCGTCGTTTTCGCAGCTGTGTATCCGCAGGTTGCGCAGCTGGTGCAACGCCGGGTGCGCCCGCCGGATCTCGTTCAGCCGCTTGAGGAACGGCGCCAGCGACTCACCCCGCTCGATCGCGCCCTGCAGGTCGCGCGGTCGCAACTGGTACTTCTCCGAGTTCAGGTACTCCTCGCTGCCCGGCCGCACCGGCGCGTTCTCGTACAGCTCGTAGCCGGAGTAGATGCCGTAGGTCGGCGACATCATCGACGCGAGCACCGCCCGGATCGCGAACGCCGGCGGGCCGCCGTGCACCAGGAACTCGTTCAGGATGTCGGGGGTGTTGGGGAAGAAGTTGGGACGCATGTAGTCGGCGGCGGCGACCAGTTCCTCGCCGTACTGGCCCAGCTCCCAGGCGGTGTTGCGCCAGGTGAAGTAGGTGTAGCTCTGGGTGAAGCCGATCCGGGCCAGCTCGTGCATCATCGCCGGCCGGGTGAACGCCTCGGCCAGGAACAGCACGTCCGGGTGCTGGGCCTTCACGGTGGCGATCAGCCACTGCCAGAAGTTCAGCGGCTTGGTGTGCGGATTGTCGACCCGGAAGATCTTCACCCCGCGCTCGACCCACAGCAGCGTCACCCGCAGGCACTCGGCGTACAGCCCCGCGGGGTCGTTGTCGAAGTTCAGCGGGTAGATGTCCTGGTACTTCTTGGGCGGGTTCTCGGCGTAGGCGATGGTGCCGTCCGGCAGCGTGGTGAACCACTCCGGATGCTCGCTGACCCAGGGGTGGTCCGGCGCGCACTGCAGCGCCAGGTCCAGCGCCACCTCCATGCCCAGCTCCCGGGTCCGGGCCACGAACGCGGCGAAGTCGGCCTCGGTGCCCAGCTCCGGATGGATCGCGTCGTGGCCGCCCTCGGCCGAGCCGATCGCCCACGGCGAGCCGGTGTCGGTCGGCTTGGCGTCCAGGGTGTTGTTCGGGCCCTTGCGGTTGACCCGCCCGATCGGGTGGATCGGCGGCAGGTACACCACGTCGAAGTTCAGGTCGGCGACGTAGTCCAGGTGCTTGGTCGCGTCGGCGAAGGTGCCGTGCCGGACCGGCCGGGCCGGGTCGTTGGGGTCACTGGCGAGCTCGGCGCCGATCGAGCGCGGGAAGAACTCGTACCAGGCGCCGTACAGCGCGCGCTCCCGATCCACCCAGACGCTGTAGCGCGGCGAGCGGGTGATCAGTTCGCGCACCGGGTGCTGATAGGCCAGCGCCCTGGCCTCGGCGCTCATCGCCCGGGTGATCCGCAGCGGTACGTCCTTCTCGGTGCGGCGCAGGTCGCGGGCCACCGTTCGGGCCAGTTCCACGTCCTCGGCCGTGCCGCCCGCGGTGATGATGTCGGCGGTCACCGCCTTGGCCGAGGTCAGCCCCTTGCCGACCGCGGACTCGGCCTTGGCGGCGTCCTTGACCGCCTTCGGCCGGGTGGCGGCGTCCGAGCGACTTGCGACCGCGGCCGCCGAAGCGGCCGACGACGCAGCCGAAGCGGCCGACGACGCCGTCGAGGCATCGGCCGGGTCGCTTTCGGCACCGCTCAGCGCGTCGGCGATCCGGTCGAACAGCCGGGCGCCGATCTCCAGGTCGTTGGCCAACTCCTCCGCGGTCTGGCCGGCGTCGACCTTGACCTCGACCGCGTGGTACCAGGTGGCCAGCGGATCGCCCCAGGCCTCGACGACGTAGTGCCAGGTGCCGGTGCTGTCGGCCACCACCTCGGCACGCCACCGGTCGGTGCCGCCGCCCAGCGGGTGCATCCGGTTGAAACCGGCCGCCACCCCGTCCGGCGAGCGCCACTGCACCGACGCCGCGACGGCGTCGTGGCCCTCCCGGAACACTGTCGCCTCGATGCCGATCGGCTCACCGACCACGGCCCGTGACGGCAACTCGCCGTGGGCGATTACCGGTTGTAATGAGTTGAGTCCTATGCGTCCGGCCACCGACCCACCGTATCGTTCCGGCTCGCCCGGCCGATAGCTGGTGGCGCCCGTATTCTGTAAGCGCTACCGAGAGCCGCTATCGTGTGCGGAATGAAGGCATTACGACGGTTGACTGTCCGCGCTGCGCTGCCGGCCCCGCTGGCCCCGCTGGGGGACATCGTGGCCAACCTGCGGTGGTCGTGGCATCCCGAGTCCCTGGACCTGCTCGAATCGGTCGATCCCGAGCTGTGGAGCGAGTGCAACGCCGACCCGGCCCGGCTGCTGGGCGGCGTCAGCACCGACCGGCTGGCGACCCTGGCCAAGGACCGCAAGTTCCTGCGCCGGCTGCAGGACGTCTCCGACGACCTGCGCGACTACCTCGAACAGCCCCGCTGGTACCAGCGCCAGCAGGAGGCCGAGCCCGGCGCGCTGCCCGACTCGGTTGCCTACTTCTCCCCGGAGTTCGGGATCACCGAGGTGCTGCCGCAGTACTCGGGCGGCCTCGGCATCCTGGCCGGTGACCACCTCAAGGCCGCCTCGGACCTCGGCGCCCCGATCATCGGGGTGGGCCTGCTCTACCGGGCCGGCTACTTCTCCCAGTCGCTGTCGCGCGAGGGCTGGCAGCAGGAGCGCTACCCCTCCCTGGACCCGCAGGGCCTGCCGTTGACCCCGCTGCGCGACGCCGAGGGCAATCCCGCGCGGGTACAGCTCGACCTCCCCGAGGGGCGGACGCTGCACGCCCAGATCTGGCTGGCCTCGGTCGGCCGGGTGCCGCTGCTGCTGCTGGACTCCGACGTCGAGGAGAACGACGCGGCGGCCCGCGGCGTCACCGACCGGCTCTACGGCGGCGGCCCGGAGCACCGGCTGCTGCAGGAGCTGCTGCTGGGCATCGGCGGGGTCCGGGCGCTGCGCTGTTACTGCGCGATCACCGGCCATCCGGTTCCGGAGGTGTTCCACACCAACGAGGGCCACGCCGGCTTCCTGGGCATCGAGCGGATCAGCGAACTCGCCGACGGTCCGGCCAAGCTGAACTTCGACGAGGCGCTGACCGCGGTCCGGGCCGGCACAGTCTTCACCACCCACACCCCGGTGCCGGCCGGCATCGACCGGTTCGAGCGCGACCTGGTCCGGGCCCACCTGAGCCACGTACCCGGCGTTCCGGTCGAGAGGATCCTGGCGCTGGGCGCCGAGGAGGACCCGACCAAGTTCAACATGGCGCACATGGGGTTGCGGCTGGGCCAGCGGGCCAACGGCGTCGCCCAGCTGCACGGCCGGGTCAGCCGGTCGATGTTCCACGACCTGTGGCCGGGCCTGGACGACCAGGAGGTGCCGATCACCTCGATCACCAACGGAGTGCACGCCCCCACCTGGATGGCCCGGGAGTTCCTGGACCTGGCCCAGCGCAGCGCGGGCTCGGAGGACCTGACCGCCGGCGAGGGCTGGGATGCCATCGACCGGATCTCCGACGCCGAGCTGTGGGAGCTCAAGCGCGAGCTGCGCGAACGGCTGGTCGCCGAGATCCGGCGCCGGATCCGGCAGTCCGGCCTCGAGCGCGGCTACTCCGGGGTGGAGCTGGCCTGGACCACGACCGCCTTCGACCCGGACGTGCTGACCATCGGCTTCGCCCGCCGGGTGCCGTCCTACAAGCGGCTGACCCTGATGCTGCGCGACCCGGCCCGGTTGAAGCGGATCCTGACCGATCCGGAGCGCCCGGTGCAGATCGTGGTGGCCGGCAAGTCGCACCCGGCCGACGACGGTGGCAAGGAGTTGATCGCCCAGCTGGTCCGGTTCACCGACGACCCCGAGGTGCGCAGCCGGATCGCCTTCCTGCCCGACTACGACATCGGGATGGCCCGCTACCTGTACTGGGGCAGCGACGTGTGGTTGAACAACCCGCTGCGCCCGCTGGAGGCGTGCGGCACGTCCGGTATGAAGGCGGCCCTGAACGGCGGCCTGAACCTGTCCATCAAGGACGGCTGGTGGGACGAGTGGTGTGAGGACGGCAAGAACGGCTGGGAGATCCCGTCGGCCAACGACTCGCTGTCCGGCACCACCGACGACCACCGGGACGCCGTCGAGGCGGCCGGGCTCTACGACCTGATCGAGCACCAGGTGGCGCAGCGCTTCTACAGCCGCGACGGCCGGGGGATCCCGGCCCAGTGGGTGTCGATGGTGCGCTACACCCTCAAGTCGCTGGGCCCGAAGGTGGTGGCCACCCGGATGGTGCGCGACTACATCACCAAGCTGTATGCCCCGGCGGCCCAGTCCGCCGCGCTGCTGGTGGCCGAGGACTTCCGCGCCGCCAAGGACCTGGCCGCCTGGAAGAACTGGGTGGCCGGTGCCTGGAAGGACGTCGCGGTGCGCCATGTCGAGTCCCAGGTCGAGGGCGATCCGAGCCTGGGCGGCTTCCTGCAGCTGCGTGCCGAGGTGGCGCTGTCCGGGCTGAGTTCCCGCGATGTCGAGGTGCAGGCGGTCTACGGTCCGGTGGACTCGGACAACCGGCTGACCTCGTTCGAGATGCTGCCGTTGACGCTGGCCGACGAGCGCGATTCCACCGGGTTCTTCGCCGGTGACATCCCGCTGAAGAAGGCCGGCCCGTTCGGCTACACCGTGCGGGTGCTGCCCAAGCACCCGTTGCTGGCAAACCTGGCCGAGACCGGGCTGGTCGCCACCGCCACCGGGGGCTGAGCCGTGCGGGTCCTGGTCACCGGCGCCCGTGGCAAGGTCGGCCGGGCCGCGGTCGCCGAGCTGCTGGCCGCCGGGCACGAGGTGCTGGGCACTGACCTGGGCACGCCGACCTACGAGCGCGGTGAACCCGGTGCGGCGCGCTACGTCCGGGCCGATCTGACCGATGCCGGCGCGGCTTTCGGCCTGGTCCGCGGCATGGACGCGGTGCTGCACTGCGCGGCGATTCCGGAGCCGACCCAGGACGTCGCGCACACGGTATTCGGCAACAACCTGCTGGCGATGTTCAACGTGGTCGAGGCGTGCGTGCGGTGGGGGACCGGCCGGCTGGTGAACCTGTCCTCGGAGACGGTGCCCGGAATGGCCTTTGCCGAGCGGCCGTTCGAGCCGTCCTACTTCCCGATCGACGAGGATCATCCGGTCCGGCCGCAGGATCCGTACGCGCTGGCCAAGCACTTCGGCGAGCAGCTGTGCGACGCGGCGGTGCGGCGTTCGGAGCTGCGCTGCATCACGATCCGGCCGACCTGGGTGCAGGATCGCTCGTCCTACGCTCGCAACCTTGGGCCGATGATCGCCCTTGCCCGCGCCGGCACCCCGGAGCCGACGGTGAACGGCTGGTCCTACATCGACGCCTACGACCTGGCGATCGCGCTGCGGCTCTCGGTCGAATCGGAGTTACCGGGCCACGAGGTGATGTACGTCTGCTCGCCGGACGCGGCCGGGGTGAGCGACACCCGCGCCGCCCTGTACGCCCAGTACGGCGACCGGGTGGAGTACCGGGAGTTCGCGCGGCCGGACGCCAGCGGCACCTCGGCGGCCAAGGCCGAGCGGCTGCTCGGTTGGCGGCCCAGCCGCGGCTGGCGCGACTACCTCGATGAGACCGGCCAATAGCCGTCCTTCCCTCCCCTGACGGCGGCAAGTACGGGTTGCTACTGCACATAATTGGCGTGTTTCAGCCACAAGGACCTAATCTCTGCCATGATCGGTAGCCGAATTGGAGGTCATTCGGTGTTCGATGATGATGCAGGCGGCCCGTGGTCTCTCCTGCTGATTGCAACAGTGCTGGCGGCTGTCTTCTGTCTTGCTGGCCTACTGGGCCGGGGTCAGACGACAGCCAAAAATCTGGTTGGCCGGCTTACCCAACTGGTCATTACTCTGGGCGCTTTGTCTGCCGAGTTGTACATTGTTAATCTTCTATCGAGGGCCCTGAAGTTCGACCCTGGCGCAGGGTGGGCACTTGCTACTTTAACTATGGCAGCCACTCTCTGCATTCAATACCTCATACTTGCGTTATTACGAGAGCGTCATAAACCTGCCTCACTCTCTGCGCAGCAGTTACTCGTTGTCCCCCCCGGCTATAGTATGTGTGTTGCGCGGACGAATTCTTCAGTAGCTGATTACAGTACTGCGATAATCGAGGCGGAAGCCAGTGCAACAGACCTGGACTATATCCAAGTTCGCATACCGCCCTACCATTACTCTGAGGCCACTGTTAAGCATATTGCGAATTTACGATTCGGAGAAGGCAGCGCAAACATAAGTATCTATATGGACGAACATGCACAACGGGCTCGTCATCACAAAGCGCTGCTACAAAGGCAGGTGCAAATACGTGAAATTTACCCCCGCGCTGCGCTTGAGCATTTTGTCAAAACTGGCACTCACTCCGGGGATTTCTGGCCACTTACTCCAGCCATGGTAGTTGATGCCTTGCAATCATGGCGATCTGAATTACAGACCCATTCTAATTACTGCGTAGCAATTTCGAGTGACTCAATTCCGAGCAAATACCACATTATTTCCAAGAAGCTGGTGGTTCTTCACGATCCGGTGGGTGTGGGCGATTCTCATCGCTTAAACTCGCTCTTTGTCGAGGGAGAGGAGATTGCTTCAGCCTACTGCCGTGACTTTGAGTTGCTTTGGGAACGGACAAAGAGGAAGAACCGTGATTCACATGCGCTGAGCGATTGGATCCTCAATACTCTAATTCCGCTAGCATTGCGACGAGAAAGTGTGACAACCGACTTGATTAGCAAAGGCGGATAGAAAATAATGGTAAGTTTGGTCGGTGGTATCATGGCGGGCGGTCGCGGAACTCGCCTTCACGCCCCTAGCCAGAGCAAGGGACTCGCCTTGGTAGGTGGACGCCCTTTGCTAAGGTACGTGCTTGACCAGTTTGAGCACGCTGGCATTGATTCCTTATTAGTGGCGGCGCGTGCCGACGATATGGCGCTTAGAGAGTATTTGACCCAGCAAACATTCTTTCACGAGATCCGGTACATCGATACGATTGATTCTACGGGAACCGGCGGAGCGGTACGGCTTCTTTTAAATGAAGTAAATGATCGTGAATGTATAATAAGTACAATTGACACGATAGCCCCCACGAAGATGACACGACAGCTAATCTCATATGCTCATAAGGCGCCGGCAGATGTTAAGTGTGTAGTAGTAGCTAGTACCCTTATCGATGATTCTGACCCGCTGTGGATCGACGTGCAATCTGATAATATAGTTACAGGATTCGGTAAGGATATCCGGCCGACCGTTCGGGTCTTTGGAAACGTCCGGTGGTTCGCGCACGATGCAGTAGCAGCAGTAAACGAAATCAACATACCGGAAAGCTCTTATCGTGACTCGCTTATCATGAAAGAATTAGTTAAACGACGCCCAGGTAGCATTCGTGCCTTTCAGTACGATCCGGTGTTTGACATCGATGATGAGGGCGATATCAGAGCGGCAGAGGAGTGGCTTCGAAAGTGACCGACTCTACCGACTCAAATTGCGGCCTTTTAATTGCCGGCTTAGGAGGTATGACTGCAACAGCAGCCGTATCTGGGCTGCTCCTTATGTCGGCAGGCATTCTGCCAGAAGCTTACGGAGTGACTTCGTCCCCGCTCTTTCCGAGTCTTGATTTGATTGAGGCTAAAAGATGGAAGGTTGGAGGGTGGGATCTTCCAAGCAAGTCTCCGGTTGAGTGCGCACGGCACTACGACTGGTTTCCCGCTCATGCTGGGGCTGTCCGAAAGGCATGGGACGATGTAGTTGTTTTTGTGGGCCATGTTGGTCCCTTAGACTGGGCCTTTGAAGCCCAGAGTGAACTTGTCGTGTCTCCGCCTCCTGACGAAGTGGTATCTACGCTTGCATCAAACATCGAATCATTTCGACAGACTGCCGATGTCGACCATATACTTGTTGCGTACCTAGGCTCACCTCATCGAACTGTCGATCTCGGCCTGATCACCGAGAATCCGGCGTTACCAGCTAGTTACTATTACGGATTAGCTGCAGTTCAGACGGGATGTGACTTCGTAGATTTTACGCCATCGAGCGCACTCGAGTTCCCATCGCTGATTCAAGCCGCAGAAGAGGCGGGGCAACGAGTCGTGGGACGCGATTTGAGCACGGGGCAGACTATGATGAAAGCCGCGCTTCATGAAATGTTCCTTCAGCGAAACATGATTCTATCGTCTTGGTACTCAACGAATCTGATTGGCAATAATGATGGGCGGGCATTGACGACGGCTGGTTTCGATGCCGCTAAGCTTGCAGACAAACTTGGCGCTTTCGGACGAAACGAACCGACTATTGCGCACGAGGTGCGAATTGAATTTATGGAAGAATGGGGGGATAATAAGGAGTCATGGGATGCGGGACGCATAGCAACTTGGCACGCGGCTCCTCCTGTGGATATACGAATCAATTGGCGTGGCCCCGACTCATTCCTGGCCGCGCCGCTTGTGTTAGACGTCGCCCGGCTAATGATGTATGAGGCCGAAGCTAAAACGATGGCTGGCCTTCTCGGCCACTTAGGTTACTTTTTCAAGCGCCCATTTGGAATGGAGACCACGACGTTAAGTTCGAGGTGGGAAAATCTCGTGAACCGGTACTGCCTTGCCTCTTGATCTGCGTCGTTGGGACTTCTTTGAATCTGTGGCAATCGATCTTGTTGTGCTCGACTTTGGCGGGACTTTATTGCCTCGCCTTGATATGCATATAGAATCGACGAGGATGGCGGTCAACGCTGTTCTTGACCGAAAGATAACGAAATCTGAAGATCTAATTATTCGGATGGGATTCATCGACGGTTTGCCTACCTCTGAAATATTAAGTAGAGCGATCAGGGACGCCGATAGTCTTGTGAGCGAGATTGTATGTACGAAACGCCATATCATGGATGCAAGGCTGGTTAGCGCAATCCTGCCAATGCGCAGCAAGCTTAGATTGCAATACCTTTCCGCGCGCTTTAAAATCGCAATAGTAAGCATGGGGTCGACATCAGTAATTAGTGCCGTGTTGACTAACAGCGGCTTCCGCGCCGATTTGTGTCCGACGTATGGGCGGCAACTTTCCTCCGACACTGTGAATAAAGCTGAATTGCTCAAGTCGGCGCTGGGATCCGCTAGCCTGGATAAGGTAGTGTATCTGGGCGACACTGCAGAGGATGAACGAGCGGCAGCCAAATGCGGGGTGGCGTACCGTCGCCTAACCGCAACTTGACTGGAAGCTTTACAAAGTCTGTTTATGGCTTGTTCAGCACCTGCTTTGATAGTCAAGGGCTGTTCGGCAATTGTCTGCTGCTGCAGTATGTTCCTATTAACATAGGTGTCCTGCATAGGACTTCTGACACAACGGTGGAACTGACGAAGCGAACGCTGGTGTCGACGCGTGTCGAGGACGGCGGATCCGCTCCGACCTAGGGAGGTACCGCACCCGCTCGGGGAGCGAACCGACGAAGGGAACCAGACGTGAAGTACGTGATCCTGATCCACAGCAACCCCGACCCGTGGGGCCACCCGACCTCGCGCTACACCGCCGAGGGACGCGCCATCTCCGACGAGCGCCACCAGGAGATGGACCGCGACTTCGACGCGCTGCTGGCCGAACTGTCGGCGTCGGGGGAGTTCGTCACCGCCGAGGCGCTGGCCGATCCCGCCTCGTCCACCATCCACACCTGGAGCCCGGACGGCCACCTGGCCACCGACGGCCCCTACGCCGAGGCGAAGGAGCAGCTGGC
>JAVEEO010000341.1 GCA_030840415.1 Pseudonocardiales bacterium
CCCTACGACTCGGTCAGCGAGCAGGTGCAGACCAGCCTGGAGGCCCAGCGGGTCCGCCGGGTGCTCGCCGATCTGACCCCGGTGCAGCGGGAGGCGGTCACGCTCGCCTACTTCGGCGGTTACACCCATACCGAGGTGGCCGAGTTGCTCACCGTGCCACTGGGAACGGTGAAGACCCGAATCCGGGACGGCTTGATCAGGATGCGCGACGCACTGGGGGTGATGGCATGACCGACGATCTGAGCGTGCTGGCCGGCGCCTACGCCCTCGACGCCCTCGACGACGACGAGCGAGCGGTGTTCGAGGAGCACCTGCGCAGCTGCCCCGAGTGTGCCGAGGAGGTTCGCGGGCTGCGCAACGCGGCCGCCGAGTTGAGCCAGCTCACCGAGGCCGTCCCGCCGCCGCAACTGCGGGCCGCCGTCCTCGGTGCCGTCGCGCAGAGCCGGCCGCTGCCACCGCGGGTCGACGGCGCGCGGGTGCTGCCGCTGCGCCGCAACCGGACCGCCGCACTCTGGCAGGGGCTGGCCGCGGCCTGCGCGCTGATCGCCATCGTCGTCTCGGCCTGGGGCTACTCCCAGCACCGGCAGGCGCAGCGGGCGGCCAACGCGCGGGTGTCGGTGGTCGAGTCGCTGCTCAGGGCCTCGGATGTCCGGGCCACCACCACCGCCATGAAGCAGGGCCAGGGCACCCTGATCTACTCCCGCCGCGAGCACCGGCTGGTGCTGATCGGACGGGGCATGCCGGTGCTGCCGGCCGACGAGACCTACCAGCTGTGGATGATGACCCCGACCGGGCAGCCGGTCTCGGGCGGGCTGTTCCGCCCGGACCCGAACGGCAACGTCGAGCTGCCGGCCTCCGGCGACCTGGACGGGGTGGACCAGATGGGCGTGTCGGTGGAACCGGCGGGTGGCTCGGCGCAGCCCACTCCGACCACCGTGCAGGTGCTCAAGCTCTGAGCCGGCCGGCCCGGCACCGGATAGCGTGAAGGCCATGCCGGACAGCCCGCAGATCGACCTGAACGCCGATCTCGGCGAGGGGTTCGGCGCCTGGGCCGGCGCCGGCACGGACGAGGCGCTGCTCGGCATCGTCACCAGCGCCAACGTGGCCTGCGGCTTCCACGCCGGCGACCCGGTGATCATGCGCCGGGTGTGCGCCGAGGCGGTCCGGCGCGGCGTCGCGATCGGCGCCCAGGTCGGCTACCGGGACCTGGTCGGCTTCGGCCGCCGACGGATCGACATCGCCCCGGACGACCTGGCCGCCGACGTGCTCTACCAGCTGGGCGCCCTGGACGGCTTCGCCCGGGTGGCCGGTGGCACGGTCGGCTACCTCAAACCACACGGCGCGCTGTACTCGGCCGCCGCCACCGACGCCGGCCAAGCCGGTGCCCTGGTCAGCGCGCTGCTCGCCTGGGACCGGCCGCTGCCGGTGCTGACGCTGCCGGGTTCCGCGCTGGCCATCGCCGCCGCGGCGGCCGGCCTGCCGGTGGTGGTCGAGGCCTTCTGCGACCGGGGCTACCGCGCCGACGGCTCGCTGGTCCCCCGCGACCAGCCCGGCGCGCTGCTGCACGACCCCGCCGCGATCGCCGACCGGGCCCTGGCGATGGTCACCGGGGCCGGGATCGAGGCGGTCGACGGCAGCCGGCTGGACGTCCGGCCCGGCTCGCTGTGCGTGCACGGCGACACCCCCGGCGCCGCCGAGATCGCCCGGGCGGTGGCCGACCGGCTCACCGGAGCCGGAGTCCGGCTGGCCCCATTCGTGCCATGACCGGCTGGCGGCTGCTGCCCTACGGCACCGGTGCGGTGCTGGTCGAGCTGGCCGGTGCCGAGAACGTGCTGCCGTCGCGCGATGCCCTGCTGTCGCAGGGGCATCCGGCGGTGCGCGCGGTGGTGCCGGCGGCCCGCACGGTACTGGTCGAGTTCGATCCGGACGCGGTTGCGGTAGCCGACCTGCGGGCCTGGATGGAGCGCTGCCTGGCCGCCCCCGCGCCGCCGGCGACCGGTGCCGAACCCGATCCCCCGGTGGAGCTGGCGGTGCGCTACGACGGCGCGGACCTGCCCTTCGTCGCCCGGCAGTGCGGCCTGCCGGTGGCCGAGGTGATCCGGCGGCACAGCGCGGCTGAGTACACCGTGCAGTTCTGCGGCTTCGCCCCGGGCTTCGGCTACCTCAGCGGCCTGGACCCGGCGTTGCGACTTCCCCGGCTGGCCAGCCCGCGACCGGCGGTGCCGGCCGGCTCGGTCGCCATCGCCGGGGAGTTCACTGGGGTGTACCCGCGCAGCTCGCCGGGCGGCTGGCTGCTGCTGGGCCGCACCGACGCCGTGCTGTTCGACCTCGACCGCCGGCCGCCGGCCCTGCTGCGCCCGGGCACCGCCGTGCGGTTGAGGTCGGTGTGAGCGGCGTGGTTGAGGTCGGGGTGAGCGGCGTGGTTGAGGCCGGTGTGAGCGCCACCCCCCGCACTCTCGAGGTGCTGGCCGCCGGCCCGCTGGCCACCGTGCAGGACCTCGGGCGGGCCGGCCTGGCCGACCTCGGCGTCAGCCGCAGCGGCGCGGCCGACCGCGGCGCGTTGCGGCTGGCCAACCGGCTGGTCGGCAACAACGAGGCCGCGGCCGGGATCGAGTTCACCCTGGGCGGCCTGGTGGTGCGGCTCACCGCTGCCGCCACCGTCGCCTTCACCGGCGCCCGCTGCGAGCTGTCCGGCTTTCCCGGCGGCTGGCACACCGCGCTCAGCTGCCCGGCCGGCACCGTGCTGGCGCTCGGGACGCCGTCGGCCGGCCTGCGCAGCTACCTGGCGGTCCGGGGCGGCCTGGCGGAGCCGCCGGTGCTGGGGTCCAGATCGACCGACACCTTGTCCGGTCTCGGTCCGGCCGTGCTGGCCGCCGGCCGGCAGCTCGCGATCGGCACGGCAGCTCCCGGCCAGCCCGGCGAGGATCCGGGCCGACCGCGCGAACGTCCGGGCTGGCCGGACGGCGCCGAGCCGCTGGTCACCGTGGGAGTCGCGGCCGGCCCGCGAGCGGACTGGTTCTGCCTCGACGGCCTGTTCGACGCCCGGTGGCAGGTCCTGCCGGACAGCAACCGGATCGGCACCCGGCTGGCCGGGCCGGCGCTGCGGCTGCGTCCGGGCTTCGAACGGGCCGCCGCGCAATTGCCGTCCGAGCCGACCCTGCCCGGGGCGGTTCAGGTGCCACCGGACGGCCAGCCGATCGTGCTCGGCCCGGACGCCCCGGTCACCGGTGGTTACCCGGTCGTCGCCGTGCTGCCCGCCGCCGAGTTGGACCTGCTGGCGCAGTTGCGGCCCGGCAGCGGAGTGCGGTTGGTCAGCCTGCCGATCGACCCTCGGTCCGTAGCGGCCGGCCGACCGAGGTGATGCACTTGCCGTCGGTCAGCCGCCACTTCCAGCCGTGCATCTGGCAGGTCAGCACCCCGTCGGCGACCTTTCCGAACCGGGTCAGGTCGGCCTTGAGGTGCGGGCAGCGGCGCTGGAAGCTCCAGCCGTCCATCGTGATCGTCTCGTGGTCGTTGGCGGCTTCGGCGAAGTAGCCCTCGGCGTAGTTCAGCCGCTCCTCGGACAGACACTTGAAGAAGGTGTATACGAACTCGTTGTACGGCCCGACCCGGGTGGCGGTGAAGCGGCAGGACAGGAACAGCGAGTTCACCCAGTCGATCTCGTGCTCGAAGATCAGCTGCTCCAGGTAGACCCGCTTGGTCTGGAACCGGTAGCGGACCTTCTCCTCGGCGTACAACCGCACCTCGCGGGCGACGAAATCGATCAGCAGGTCGACGTCACCGCGCTCGTCGTCGGTCGCCGTGAACCGGACCCCGCCGTTGATGCCGGCCGCCATCTGGTCGGCCTCCTCCAGCAACGGGGTGAACCAGGCCTTGAGCTCAGCCAGCACGTCGATCTCGGGATGGGCCCAGCCGGCCTTCTGCCGCTCCACCTCCGGTTGCCGCCGCGCCTGCAGGTCGAGCAGGTAGCTGGTCTTGTCGGCGAACAGCTTGTCCACTTCGGCATCGGAGATCGGGTGCTCCACCGGGCAGTCCGGCTGGTCCAGGTGCGCCACCGAGCCCGGCAGCAGCAATCGCCCGTTGTCGCGACCGCGCTCGACCAGCCAGTCCAGGTAAACCTGCTGGTCGGGGAAGATGTTGGACTCGTCGCCGAAGATGTCGTTGAAACCCCAGAGCTCCTCGTCGAGGAAGCACGGCGGCCCCGCGCTGGGAAAGACGTAGCCGGCCTGCAGGTCGTCGATATAGCGCAGGCTGCGGTCGAACTGGCGCTCGCGCTTGGTCGCGCCGAGGGCCTGCTTGGCCCGCTTGGGCAGGTCATAGACCATCGGGAACCAGATCGCGCCGGAGAACTGCAGCAGGTGCGCGTCGACATGGCCGAGCTTGGCGAAGCGGGTCAGGTCGGTGGGCCGGGCGTCGTTCTGGTTGAGCACGGTGTGGCGGCCGTCGGACAGCCACAGCGAGGAGTCACCGATCGGGCCGTCGGTCGGCGAGATCAGCGAATCGACCATCACCTGCAGCCCGTCGAGGTCGAGCACCTCGTCGTTGCGAGTCCGGACGAAGGAGGTGAAGCCCAGTTCGCGCAGCTGGTCCTCGAGTTCGGTGGTCGGGTAGTTCGGCAGCAGGACGGCTGCCTTCTTGCTGACGTAGCGCTTGAGGTGCTCGGGGTCGAAATGGTCGCGGTGCAGGTGCGAGACGAACAGGTAGTCGACGTTGCCGAAGGTGTCCCAGTCGAGTTGTGAGTTGTCCGGAAAGGGAAACCAGGAACCGAAATAGGCCGGGTTCACCCATGGGTCGGTGAGCACGCTGCCGAACTCGGTCTCGATCAGCACGCTGGCATGGCCTAGGCCGGTCAGTCGCATGAACCGTGCTCCACTTCTGTTCCGGGACTCCCCTACGTTAACCGCTGCCGGCCGGTCGGACTGCCCGCTCGAGTTGCTGCTAGTCCGGGGTGTCGTGGCCGTCGAGGGCCCGCAGCAGGAACGGCAGCAGCTCGCGCAGTGCCCGGCCGCGGTGGCTGATTTCGTCCTTCTCATCGGCGGGCAGCTCGGCACTGGTCAGGGTGAGACCGTCGGGTACGAAGATCGGGTCGTAGCCGAAACCATTGCTGCCGCGGGCCTGACGGATCAGCCGGCCGGGCATCCGGCCCTCGCGCACCACCTGGCTGCCGTCCGGGGTGACCAGCGCCGCGGCACACACGAACGCCGCCCCCAGCCGGTCCTCGGGAGTGTCGGCCAGCTGCTCCAGCAGCAGCGCGAGGTTGGCGGCGTCGTCGTGCCGGGCACCGGCCCAGCGGGCCGACAGCACCCCCGGCATGCCGTTGAGCGCGTCCACCGCCAGCCCGGAGTCGTCGGCCACCGTCACCAGGCCGGTGTGCTTGACCGCCTCGATGGCCTTGATCAGGGCGTTCTCGGCGAAGGTGGCGCCTGATTCGGGCACCTCGTCGAAAGCCGGCACGTCGGCCAGCCCCAGCACCTCGACCGCCATCCGCGGAGCGAGGATGCGCCGCAGCTCGTCGAGCTTCTTGGCGTTGCGGGTGGCCAGCAGCAACCGGGCCGTCACTGCTTCACCGGCTCTTCGCGCAAGCGCTCATCGCAATTCGCTCCGCTCCTCATGAGCGGGGGTCGCGCTGGCAGGATCAGCTGCTCACTCATCGCTTCATCCGCTCTTCGCGCAAGCGCTCATCGCGACAATTCGCTCCGCTCCTCGCTCGTTCCTCACTGCGATGCTCACTCATCGCTTCATCCGCTCTTCGCGCA
>JAVEEO010000346.1 GCA_030840415.1 Pseudonocardiales bacterium
CGCTGGGCGAGCCGTGGGACAGCGCGGATTGGGAGGCCGATCCGGACTGGGACCTCACCTCGGCCGCCGGGGACAGCCCCGAGCAGCTCTACACGCTCTGGGACGAGACCGTCGCCCGGTCCCGGGCGACGCTGCGGGCCGCCCTGGCCGACGGCGGCCTCGAGCAGTTGGTGCACCTGTCCTGGCCCGGCCTCGGCCGGCTCAGCCTGCGGCGCCTGGTCTGCGACCTGATCGAGGAGTACGGCCGGCACACCGGTCACGCCGACCTGCTGCGCGAGGCGGTGGACGGCCGGGTCGGTGAGGACCCGCCGCCCGGCTGGCACCCCGTCGGGGCACCAGCCTGACGACGATCGGCCCTAGGGCTTGGGAAGCAGGCAGCCGGCCTTGTTCAGGTCGAGGCTGTTGTGCCGGGTCAGGCAGGTGGTGATCCAGTACGTCTGCTGGCCGTAACCCTCGCCCTTGATGGCCGTCACGTTGCCATCGGAGTCGACCTCGCACGGATTGTTCAGCGTGCAGGACTGGCCGTCCTCGTTGGCGGTGTTGTTGATGCCGACGATCTTCCGGCTGTGATCGTCGACGATCGGCGAGCCCGACGTACCGCCGATGAGCTGGCAATCGGAGCTCGGGGGGTTCTGGTAGCGGATCGAGTCGTGCCAGGTCCAGATGGCCTCGTGCAGTGAGGGAACGAAGCCGCTGATCGCGCAGGGGTAGATGATCTTCCAGTACCCGGCGGGGATCGAGACCGCATCCCCGGCCGCCGGGGGGCTCGAGGCGATGGTCAGCGCCGTGAGGCCGGTGCTGTGCTTGATCTGGGCGAAGGTCCTGGTCAGCCGGTACACGCTGATGTCGGTGCCCGTCATGGTGGCGTAGAGCAGCCGGTCGGTCCGCACCGTGGCCACCGCCTGGCCCCGGGCGTTGAGCAGCTTGCCGGTGCGGGAGCTGGGCAGGTTGAGCAACACCTGGTTGGGCAGGATGAAGCCGCCCTCCCAGCAGTGGCCGTTGGTGAGCATCAGCGCCCGGTCGGTGGGCTTGGACGAGGGGTAGCGGGCCAGGCTGGCCGAGCAGGTATCCAGCGAGATCGTCGAGGCAAGGCTGACGGCATGCGGCGTGCGCCCGGCCCGGTGGCGGCTGGCCGGAGCAGCGGCATGCGCCGTCGTCGCAGCCGTCGCACGGACCGCCACAGAGGCGGCCGGCGGGGCCGGAGCAGCGGCTGCGGTCGAGACCGTCACGCTGGTCGCCGCGATCGCGGTGGCGCCGGCGACCAGCAACCGGAACTGGCGCGGGCTGATGTGCGGGAGGAAAGACATGGGGCAGCTCCGACCTGGCTGGGTGATGACTGCTACGGCCCCAGTTTCGGTTGATCGCGTCCTTGCCGGCCACCGCCATCGTGCCGCTCGGTCCCCGCCGCCGGGCCGGCACCTGCCTACCGGCCGCTACTCCCGGTCCCGGCCGCGCAGGATGTTCAGGAACTTCGAGCCGTAACCGGGGCCCTGCACGTTCTCGTACAGGTAGGCGGAGTCCGCCTCGACGTCGTCGGCGCGCCGGGCCCACCGCGACAGCAAGTAGATCACGACCACCACGCCGACCAGCACCACCAACCAGAACACGTCGCTGACCTCTTCTCGATGTGGCCGGGTGAGGGTTTCAGTATGCGCCGCCGGCGGCAGCCGCGCGGCCGGTCGGCAGCCGGCGCCCGGACGTTGACGCAACCGGTAACGGGGAGTTATGTGCTGTCCTATGACCGGTCCAGCGAGATTGCTCATCGTCGCAACCAGCGTGACCCTGGCGGCGAGTTCGGTGGCCGGCGGCATCGCCGCGGCGAACACGGCCGCCGCTCATCCCGCGCGCTGCTCGTCCGGCGCGCACACCCTGTCGCACTACGGCGACCAGGTGTATCCCGAGACCGGCAACGGCGGGTACCGCAGCCTGCACACCGATGTCCACCTCGTCTACGACGCGCCGACCAACCGGTTCCTGGCCGGCACGCACGTCGAGCTGACCGACCGGGCCACCCAGTGCCTGACCGACTTCAGCCTGGACCTGGAACGCACCTCGGCCGACCCGGTGGCCGGTCCGGACCTGACGGTGTCGTCGGTGTCGGTGAACGGCCAGCACGCCCGGTTCCGCTTCGTCCAGCCCACCTATCCGGGCGACCCGAAGGGGCAGGACGATCCGGATCCGCGTGCCCACCAGGCCGGTCAGCAGAACCCGGTCGGCGGCCCGCTGCACAATCCGCTGCCGCCGGCCTGCGAACCGCAACTGACCGGCGACTCGCCGAACGCCCAGGACGGCCAGCCGTGCCCGGCGAACAAGCTGGTCGTCATCCCGTCCCGGCCGATCCGCACCGGCGCCACGTTCGTGGTGACGGTCTACTACAAGGGCCGGCCCGGCACCCATCTGGACGGCGACGGCTCGACCGAAGGGTGGTTCCGATCCACCACACCGGCCGGTGACGGCGGCTTCGTGACCACCGAGCCGGTCGGCACGCAAGCCTGGATGCCGCTGAACAACCATCCCAGCGCCAAGCCCACCTACGACTTCTACGACACCGTCAACGCCGGCAGGACCGCGATCGCCAACGGCATCCTGCTCTCGCGACGGCACAACCAGCCCGATGCCAGGTTCCCGGCCGGCTCGACCACCTGGCACTGGCGGATGGCCTCGCCCACGGCCAGCTACCTGGTGGAGAACAGCATCGGCTCCTACGACCTCACCGAACGCACCGCCGCCAACGGCATCCGCTTCTACCAGGCGCAGTCCAGTTCACTCAGTCCGGCGCAAAAGAAGGCCAATCGCGCGATCATGGCCGAGCAGCCGGACATCACCGCCTTCCAGAGCCACTTCAACGGGCCATTTCCCTTCAGTTCCAACGGTATCCTGATCGGCACCCCGGATGCCGGCTTCGAGGAAGAGATGCAGGCGATGATCACCTTCGCCAGCGGCAGCATCGACCTGGACACCCTCTACCACGAGAACATGCACCAGTGGTGGGGCGACAACGTCACCGAGGCCAACTACGACCTGACCTTCTTCAAGGAGGGCATGGCTACCCTGGGCGAGTACCTCTTCGATGCCCGGACGGCAGGCGCGAGCGGTGGGCCGGCCGCCTTCCAGGCCAGCCTGGTGAAGCGGTTCAACGCCAACTACGCCCGGCCCGCGGCGTTCTGGCGCAACGCCCCGTCCAAGCCCACCGCGTACAACCTGTTCAGCGGCTCGTCGACCTACGCCCGGCCGGGCACCGCATACCTGGCGTTGCGCCAGATCCTCGGCACGTCCCGGTTCAACCAGGCACTGCAACAGATCCAGCGCCAGTACGGCGGTGCCACCATCGACGAGCGGCAGTTCGAAGCGGCCTTCGCCCGGTGGCTGCCCAACCGTAGTGAGGATTGCCGCGACAAACTCGGCCAGTTCTTCACCCAGTGGTTCGACACCGGCTACCCGACGGCCAGCGGTGCGACCAAGCCGAGCATCACCGGACCCGGCCTGGCCGGCGGCGGCTTCTACGACGAGGACGGCGACTGCGACGACGACTAGTCCCGGTCAGCGTGGGCCGACCGGGCGCTCAGCCGTCCGTCGAGAGGCCGACCATGCCGCCGAGAAAGCGCTCGACATCGGCGCGCTCCCGATCGAGTTCCTGCCGATGCCGGCGGGTGAATCGCTCGAACGTCGTGATCCTGATGGTGGCCAGCTTGCCGGATCGGGTGGACCTCTCCAGCCGCCAGCTGCCGATCACCCGGCCGTCGCACACCACGCTGGCCTTGATGATCCCGCCGACGTAGACCTGGCCGACCCGCGTTTCATCGAGCATGGCGCTGCGGTCGCGGTAGCCGATCAGGTAGTTGTCGAACATCGGCAGCAACCGCAGCACCGGCACCGGTTCGACCGTTCCCAGCGTCCAGCCGCGCCGGCCGTCGAAGGCGACCTCGGTCAGCTCGTCCCGGATCGCTCCGATCGCCGCGCCGGACGGCAGTCCCGACCAGGCGGTGAAGTCGGCGGCGGTGGCCGGTGCGAACGCGCGGAAGTACCGGCGGGCCAGCTCGGCCATCGGATCGATCGGGGGCGCCACGTCCGGCACCCAGTCCTCGATCAGGGCGAAGGTCGCGTCGCGGCCCCGGTCGCCGGCTCGGCAGGTCACGCCGCGACAGCTCAGCGCCATCAGCAGGTGGGTGGCCGCCTGCGGATCGTCGGCCAACCGGATGCCCCGCTCGGCCAGCTCGGCGGCGAGCTCCTGCCGGGTCAGCTGCCGGTCGGCGAGCACCTCGCGGGTCAGCGGGACCGCCTCGTCGAGAAGCGGCCGGTCGATGCCCAGCTGCCGCCAGCGGACGGTTGCGAACCGGCGTTCGATCATCGGCCCGAACAGGGCGACCAGCCAGCGCAGGTCCTCGGCTGCCACCAGGTGCACCGTGGCGCGCATCAGCCAGGTCCGCACCACGCTCGCCTCGGTTGCCCCGGCCCGGATCACGTCCGCTTCGTCCACCGCGCCGGAGCGGGCCCGTACGCCGAGCCGGGCCGCGGCGGCGTCCTGGGCCTGCAGTCCCAGCGCCGATGCCGCCACCTGGGCGGGAGTGCCGGTGCCTCGGCGGGCCAGGCCCTGCCGGGTCATCCGCTCTAGGAGGAAGTTCACGCCAGCAGTATCGAACACCCTCAGCGCAGGGATCGCGCTCACCCTGCCGCCGGTCCTCAGCTTGCTAACGCGGACTCCGAGTGTCTCCGGTCACACACGGCCTGCCGCTGATGGCTGACTCTCTGGTACGACGTAAGTGTCGTCAGTCAGGCCTGCGTCATATCAGGACGACTGTCTTGAGTCACGCTTTGGCACCGGATCAGGGCCTTGACATCTGAGGCGATCGGACGGGTGGTCGGTGCAGCTTCCGGGGTCGGCCTACAGACCAACCTGCCGGGACCTGCTGCACTACGTCTGCGATTCCGCGTTTCGCCATCAGCAGCCTAAGTCTCTTTGCGCTAGCCTTGCATACTCCTAGGACCAAATCGCGGTCCACTGAAGCCCGAAGGGGAGCTGCTGCTAAATGCACCCCTCCTTAACGACCGAATACTTTGAGTCCTGGACCCAAGATCGAACGATCGCCTCATGGGGAACGAATGACGGTTCCAAGCCGTTGGCCTTTCAGACGTGGCATCACTTCAAGGAGGCATTCCCCCCTGAATTGGTGTATAGGGCGATAACCACCTCCAGCTCAGGCGTCAATCGATGCCTGGACCCGTTCGGCGGTTCGGGAACCACAGCACTGACGTGTCAGATGCTGGGAATCGACTCCGCGACGATCGAGGTAAATCCTTTCTTGGCGGATGTTATTCGCTCAAAACTAGCGTATTATGATATAGATCTACTCATAAGCTCTCTAGCGACGATTCGGCGAAGAGCCCGGCACGGCGCTGCGGCTGAGCCTTCGACCCCCCTCCCGCCGACTTTTATCGAACCTGGCGTAAATGGCCGGTGGCTTTTCAACCGTGAGATTGCTGAACACATTAGCGCTTTGTTGACGGCTATCGCTTCGGTCGATCATCCCGACATCAGACGACTTTTTCGAGTGGTAGTTGGCGGAATGCTTGTCGAACTAAGTAACGTGCGAGTAAATGGCAAAGGCAGACGATACCGATCTAACTGGCGAATTAGTGGTGCTGTTCGGGAGAATGTTGACCGACTGTTCGCAGTAAGAGCCGAACGGGCTATCACTGACATACAGCGCTTTGCGCCCCGACCTCGTGTCATCTGTGACGTCATAGACGGCGATTCACGGTTGTCAATCCCCAAAGAACAGTTTGACTTGGCGGTGTTCTCGCCTCCGTATCCAAACTCATTCGACTACACCGATGTATATAACATTGAACTTTGGATGCTGGGCTACCTTCAGGACGCCGGCGCAAATCGTGATTTACGCACCTCAACTCTAAGTTCCCACGTTCAAATAAAACGCCAGTTTAGTGACCCCCCTTCAGGTTCTTCAGTTCTCGAAGAGATGACTGAACGACTCCGTAATATGAGGGAAGAATTATGGAGCCCGTGGATTCCAGAAATGGTTGGCGGATACTTCGCGGACTTAGTCTTGGTATTGGAAGGACTCCATGCTGCCCTGGCAGATGGCAACGAGTGCTGGATAGTCGTAGGCGACAGTAGCTACCGTGATGTGAGGGTACCCGTGGCAGACGTTCTTGCAGAACTCCTTTCTGCACGCGGTTGGCGCGTTAAGGATTCCACTCCCTTCCGTCACATGAAAGCATCGGCCCAACAGGGATGGCGACCGATGCTAGCCGAGTCACTACTAATTCTGGAGCGAATAGCTTAATCATCAATCGCTTGCGACACTAAGTGCGCCCTGTAGTCCTTGAGGTTTGAAAAGAGGTACCAGTAGCCGAGTGTCACATCTAGCTGTTTTGCCTTGCGCTGACATGCGGCAGAATATGCAGTCTTAGTTTCCAGATGCGATGGGCGCATATCAAAACAGCACAAAGCAGCAGCAAGAGACTTACGTTCGGCTGCGTAAGCATAAGCTTGGTCAACACCATCATTTATCCATCGCGAAGTCTTCCTAGGACTATATGGCCCGCCAGCAACGCCGAAATCGCGAAGCACCTTCAACTCGATGACAACATGTCTATGAAATGAGCCCGATTCGCCGGGTCCTTCGATCTCGATATCTAGCCTACCGCTCACTTGGTGCTGTTCAGGCCGAATGGTGCAGTCGGTGAACTTTGTATTCAGCGCAGTTATCAAATGCATTTGGATCAGCAACTCGGCATCCTCAACCACCCAACCCGCAGACGCCTTAGACCATAGCTTGCCTTTTGGACCCTGTGCGATTGGAGTTATAAGCACCGTTTCATAGACACGATCCACGACAGCAAATACGTCCTCAACGCTTACAATCGGGTTGACCAAGGGCAGGACCACGCAACCATCAGCCTGCTCCAGACCGGCAGGATAAAAACGAACTCCCAGCTCACCTACCCGCGGGTCATAAATCACTGCAGGAACCGACCCTAGCTTATGCTCATCGGTGACGAGGTCAAAGAGTTCCGCGTCCTCACAGGGCCCGTACTCATAGCCCACTCCTACGTTGGCTACTGCACTTACAAACCACAGCTTGCCACCAAGGGCAGTACGCCCATTGTCTAACATTGGATGCTTAGTTACCTGCTCCGACGACAGAGACGCTGGAGTATTGGGGTGAAGCAAAAATATGGCTGGGCGGGCAATAGTATCAGATGGAGCGTTAATTTCACGCAGTCGCGTTCGTACCACCCTAGTGACCGCCCGCAAGAATCGGACGTCATCCGACTGAGTCTCGTCGTTCCCTGCACCCTGATACTTTGAGTGAGCGTTACGGATATCCTCATCCGAAAAGAGCCCACTAATCGCGTCAGGCAACTTGGATCCTGGAATACATCATCCTGACGTAAAGGTGGATTTTTTCGGCCTCAGTCAATACTTGAGAGTCATCACCCAACTCCCCGAAGCGCAGCGCAGCACGAGCGGTTGCATTAGGTCGGCCGTCATTGCGGTCAATGTCTACGACCCCGCCAATACCGACGAGTGGGTCTCCATACGCAGCATCTGCGAATTCTATTTGAGAAAGTCCAGCCACCCCAAGACCCGCCGTCGCATAAACTACTTCACGAACGAACTCTAAGTCACGGTTTTGGCTTTCGTATCGGCGAGCCTCCTTAAGGATAGGCTCGGCCCAGATTCGCCTTAGTTCATAATCTGCCACCAGCCGCGACCCGTCTGATCCGATTGACTCATACCCAAGGCCTTCGGCTACCACGACTCCCTTACCCACGAGGCTATCCAGATCAGCCTGCAATCGAGGGAAGAATGGTTGCCGCGAACGCTTGAATACCTGCGAGTCTAATGAGGGAAGGTTCCAAACCGGCGCAAGAGCATCCGCCATATATGCGATGGCATGCACTGACAGGATTGGCATAGGTGTGAGACCAACCTCTTCGGCTGCATCAAGTATGCCTATGAGCCGCAACATACGCCGGAGTTGCTCGTAGTTGGGAGAAGGTGCCCTAGTCATCGGCTAATTCCTTAGCACGAGCGAACAAACTCTTACGTACATTGAGGTACTCATCGCGGAGTTCGCGCGTCGCCGCCGTGGGCGCAGCAATCACCAAGAGATCGACCAGTCGGTTCGATCGGTTGGACCGTATATGTGACTTGCTCATAAGCTGGGGGATTAGGTCTCCCGCCACGAGGTTTGATGTAATCACGAGCCGATTCTGCTGCATGGCGTCCGCAAATCTGGTCAGCACTGTTGCGGCACGGGACACAAAGACAGCGTCTAGCGACGATTCGGGCGCATCAATGATAAGCGTTCCACCATGGCTGGTAGCGACTTCCATTAATGCCATACGAAATGCCAAGTCGATGAACTCGCGCTGACTCTCAGATACCTGCTGGGGACCAGAGCGACGCACCGGGGATTGAAAGGCAGCGCTAGACATATTCAGCACGAAGGCTGCGAAAGTCATAAGTTCGCCACTCTCACCGAGACGCTCCCTGCTCGGCTGCCATACTAGGTTGCAATCTTCTAACAAGAACCCGTTAGCGAAGCCATCAAAGGCAAGACGGATGTCCTCACTTTTCTTGGCAATCTGCTGGTTAACTGAATCAACAAAAACTTGGAAGTCCGACCTGAGAGTCGTTAACGCGGCGCGCTCAACAGCCAACCTGGACCTCATAGCCGACAAGTCGGATTGCTGCTGATGAAGTGCCTTTTCTTCCGGCGGCAATACTCGTATGAGATCCGAACTTCGGGCTCTACGCTGGGAAATTCGCGCATTCAGCTCGGTGATTTGGCGAAGATGATCATCATATTCAATCTCCCGCGCAGCACGTTCCGACATCGCGGCCTTTAAATGCTCTTCCGCCGCCTCAAGCTTCGCAATCGCGCGAGTCAGCAGTCTCCTTACTACAGGTCTACTTTCTGTACTATCTTCGATCGACTGCCCACATACGACACAATCGTGATCTCGAATTCGCTTCCGTAAATCATCTGCGAAGCCCGGAACCCAGCTCCCGCACGCAAGGCACTCCGAGTCGGAAAGTATTTGGCCAAGAATGTACCGTGCAGTGTCAGATGAAGAAGGGAAAGCGGCGGAGATAGACTTTAGTTGTTGATGCTCCACCGCGCGCAGCGCAGCCTCATGCGTCTGCTCTGCCATTAGCGCCATTGCCCTACTGGTTTGCCTAGCGGCGTCAAGTTCAGCTAAAGCACCGTCTAGCTGATCGGCCGATGCTTCATCTAGTTCTAGCTGCGCGGCTATGAGTTTTAGCTCCTGGCGGACCTCATCCCTGGTTCCGTGTTTTACCGCTTTAGCAACGGCACGTTCCTCGCGACCTACCATGTATTTCAGGTTCCGCACCCCGCTGTCCGATGCAAGGATTTCCCGCGAAGTAGTCCGCCAGTGTTCGGATTCCGCCTTGCTAAGAAATAGGAGTCGGAGCAACTCTCTCTGCGCCGAGGGGTCCCATACTAAGGCGCGCCGATCTTCGAAGTAGAAGGTCAGGTGGCGAAGGGCTAAAATCCAGTCACCAAACGTATAGAGGTCGGCGTATTCACAGATTTGCTTTTGGTATGCTTCTTCCGTCGGGCGCATGGCATTGCCCCCAACCTCTAGGGATACCACCTCCAAAGTATTAAGCTTCCGTACAAGACGGAATGGAGCACCACCCAGATCAAAGCATATAGACGCGGTTGCCTTTTCCGCAGCATCTGTAACTCTGTGAGCAAACAGCCGAGCGTCCCAGGAGTTCAGTTTTACTGCGTCTAAACGCGCGCCGCCGAGTCGTTGTCCGCCTGCGAGCGCAGGAATGTCGAAGGGCCCGGTAAGCATGCGGTAGAGAATGGTAATCAGGGTCGTCTTGCCAAGTCCGTTCGCCCCTAGGATAAGGGTTAACCCTGGTTGGAAGGTGACATGGAGGCCGGGAAGGGTATCGGAGCCGGGGTAGAGACCGTAATCGTCCACGTCAAGGCTAGATAGGACCGGAAGGGCGATCAACTGAATTACCACCTCGCTGCTCTGCCGGCTCAAGCGGTGAACCTGGCTGCACAATATAGCTTTCCGTGGCCCACCGGAAGCGGACATACTACTTTAGACGGCGCGAAGCGACTACGGTTCGTCCCAGCGCACCACGGTCTAGCTTCCAGTGCCATGTACTGCCGGGTGGTTCGTCAGGAAGAAGTCCACCCCATCAGTATCCGATGCGAGTGGGCGATTCACCGCGCCGGAGCGGGCCCGCACCCCGAGCCGGGCCGCGGCGGCGTCCTGGGCCTGCAGTCCCAGCGCCGATGCCGCCACCTGGCGGGAGTGCCGGTGCCTCGGCGGGTCAGGCCCTGCCGGGTCATCCGCTCGAGGAGGAAGTCCACGCCAGCAGTATCGAACACCGCTCGCCGCCGGTCAGAAGACCCCGGTCGCGGCTCCTGCGGGCCTGATCGCCAGGCCCGCAGGAGCCCGTCCCAGAGAATCGGCCGGTGCCCCCTAGGGCTTGGTGAGCAGGCAGCCGGTCTTGTTCAGGTCGATCGCGTTGGTGGCGGTCAGGCAGGTGGTGAACCAGTAGGTCTCCTGGCCGTAGTTCTGCCCCTGGGTGTAGGTGACGCTGCCGTCGGCGTTGACCTCACACGGGTTGTCCAGCGTGCAGGCCTGGCCCTGCTCGTTGCTGGTGTTGTTGATCCCGACGATCTGCAGGCTGGCGTTGTCCACGATCGGCGAGCCGGAGGTGCCGCCGATGGTCTGGCAGGCGGAGTTCGGGTACAGGTAGCGGATCGAGTCGTGCCAGGTCCACTGGTCCTCGCGCAGCGTGGGAACGAAGCCGTTGATCGAGCAGGAGTAGGTGGTCTTCCAGTAGCTGGACGGAATCGAGATCGCGTGCCCGTCGACCGGGTGGCTCGAGGAGATGGTCAGCGCGTTGAGGCCGGTGGTGCTCCGGAGCTGGGCGAAGGTCCTGTTCAGCCGGTACAGCGTGACGTCGGTGCCGGTCATAGTCGCGTAGAGGACCAGGTCGGCCTTGACGGTGGCCACGGCCGTTCCGCTGGCGTTGAGCAGCTTGCCGGTGCGCGAGCTGGCCCGGTTGACCAGCACCTGGCCGGCCGCGAGGAAGCCGCCCTCGTAGCAGTGGCCGTTGGTGAGCATCATCGCCCGGTCGGTGTCCAGCGAAGACGGATACCGGGCCAGGCTGCCCGAGCAGTTGCTCAGCGCGATGGTCGAGGCGAGCCCGACAGCTTGCAGCTGCGGGGTGACCCGGCTGGGGCTCGCGGTGGTGGCGGGGGCCGAGGCCGGCGTCATGGCGGCGGCAGCCGGGACGGTGAGGGCGGTGCCGGCGATCGCGGTGGCGGCCGCGACCAGCAGCCGGAACCGGCGCCGGCGGGTGGCAGGTGTAGGGGTCATGACAACTCCGTGTGAGCGGGCGGGAAGGGTGCGGCTAGCTAACCGGGCATAACCTCCCAGGTCAAGGAAAATCCCCTGCCACCTCCTGGCTAGTCATCCCCCGTCGCGTGCTCGTGAAACAGGGCCAGGCAGCGTCGCCAGGGCGCCGAGCCGGTCCGCAGGCCGGCCACCGGTTCGACCAGCTCGGCCGAGAAGCTGATGCTGGCCTCGCGCGGCAGCAGCGACGGCAGGTTGTCGATCGCGATCAAGGCCAGGTCGGTTCCCGAAACCTGCAGCACCGGTTCCTGCCAGCTGGTCGTCTCGGTGTAGAGCGGGAACAGGTTGTAGGGCGATCCGACGTCGTTGGTGACATCGCAGAGCACGCCCAGCCGGTGCGGCTGCGCGAGATCCTCCACCGTCAGGTACGGCCGGGCGGGCTGAGTGGTCAGCACGGTGTTGACCAGGACGTCGTGGTCCAGCATCGCCGCCCGGTCCAGCTGGCGGGTCTCGGCCACGTCCCAGCCGGTCGCCGGCAGGCCGGCGGCCTCGAGCGCGTCCCGGGCGCCGGTACCCGAGCGGCCGAGTGCGCCCAGGACCAGCACCCGCGGCCGGCCGGCAGCAACCTCGGCCAGCCGGCGGTCCAACTCCTCGCGGGTGCCCGGCCGTAGCGGAGGATCGAGCACCCCGGCGTGCTGCAGCACCGCCAGCGCCGCGCCGACGTAACCGGCCCAGTACCCGAACGCGGCCAGCCGGCGACCGGTGTCGTCGGTGAGGTACTCCAGATCCAGCAACGCGCCGCCGCCGCCGACGAACCGGTCCAGCAGCAGCCGGGCCCCGGGCTGGTTCTTGTAGGCGTGGCCGAAGAACGCATGCCGGTGCCGCAGCTCGTACGGTTCGGCCGGCAGCTCCTTCAAGCCGAGCACCACTGCCGAGTCCGGCGCGTCCGGCCAACTGCCGGTCCCGGCGAGCCGAGCGCCGGCCGCGGCGAACTCGGCATCGGCAAACACCCGGTGGGCCGACTTCTCGACCACCACCTCGATGCCGGCCGCCACCAGCTTGGCCACGTCGCCGGGCACCAGCGGCGTGCGGCGCTCGTCGGCCCGGGACTCGGCGCGCAGCCACAGGGTCAGTGCCGCGGTCACCGCTGCGGCCACCTCGCCTCGGCCAGCAGGTTGTGGTCAGGCGTCGAGGCGATGGTCGCCAAGTGAACCTCCCGGGCTCGGTTACAGGCCTGCGTAGTCGCACCTGCCGGTAACCGTAGCGATGCGGCCGCGGGTCGGCTCAAACCCGGGTGGCACCCTTCGACCGGCAGCCCCCTGTCGCTACTGGCAGCCCCCTGTCGCTACGCCCCGACCGGACCGTCCGGCGGGCAACGGCCGTCCGGCGCCGCCGCCCCGCCCAGGCTTTCCCGTTCCAGCCGACCGAACTTGCCGCGCTCGAAGACCAGCACGTCCCGGTCGTTGCCGTTCGTCATCGACAGCAGGCGACCGATGAAGATGGTGTGGTCGCCGCCGTCGTAGGTGCGCCACAGCTCGCACTCGAAGTTCGCGGCCGCGCCGCTGATGAGTGGCGCGCCGCACAGCGGACCGAGCCGGGAGTCGATGACGTGGAACTGTTGGCTGCCCAGTGGCCGGCGGCTGTTGGCGAAGTGCCGGGCCACGTGCTCCTGCTCCGCGCTGAGGACGGAGATGCCGAACCGCCCGGTGCTCTGCAGTGCCTCGTGCATGTAGGCCGTGCGGACCACACACACCAGAACCAGCGGCGGGTCCAGCGACACCGCGGTGAAGGAGTTGGCGGTCATGCCGTGCGGGGTGGCTCCGCCGACGCTGACCACCGTGACGCCGGTGGCGAACGCGCCGAGGGTACGGCGCAGCAGCGTGGTGTCCAGTTCCGGCGCGGGTGTCGCCGCGTCGGATTCCTGCGCGGTCACGACGCCGCCCGGATCAGATCGGCCTTCTCGGCGCTGACGGTGTGCCGGTACTCGGCGTAGCTGTCCATTGCCGTTTCCTTCCACGAGTACTGCGTCACACCGGCCCGTGGTGCTCGCACACCGAACTCGCCCGGGACGCCGGTGCGCAGCGGCCCGCGGACGAGACGTCCGGCCGTCCCGCTCGACCGGCGCAGGCGGGGTGGCCGCCCGAGGAGCCATGGAGTACCTCCATCCTGTTACGACCGGGCGGAGGTTGGCGTCTCTCGCTGTGCGCTCCTGGTCACGACGCGCCGGGCTAGGCGTCTACCGGAAGCACTTCGATGCGGTCGCCGCGGGCGAATGGTCCCTGCCCGATGGGGATCGGCCACCACGCGTCGGCTCGGACCAGCCGGCTGACCGACCCGGCGCCGCGGCCCTTGCTCGGCACGGCCACCGGAGAACCGGTGCGGTCCGGCCCGGCGTCCAGCGACACCGGCACCCAGTCCTCGACCCCGGGCGGAGACCCCCAGTCGCAGCCGAGCCGCGCCGTCAGCGGCGTGCGGTCCGCGACCCGCCGGCCGGTCAACTCCAGCAGCAGCGGTGCCACGAAGAGTTCGAAGATCACCGCGGCGGCCAGCGGGTACCCCGGAACGCCGATGGCCGGCACGGGAATCGGAACCGCCGGAGCGGACTCGGACGTCAGACAGCCGAGCAGCACCGGGTGGCCCGGCCGCACCGCAACCCCGTGCACGACCACGCTGCCGACCCGGGCCAGCACCGTGGCCGTATGGTCGTCGCGCCCGCGGCTCGAGCCGGCCAGCACGAGCACGAGATCAGCCGAGGACGCCGCTTCGGCTACCGCGGCGGCGAGCAGGTCGGGATCGTCCGGTTGGACGTCGGCGACCACGGGCCGGCCGCCGCCGCGCCGCACGAGCGCGGCGAGCATCACCGAATTGCTGTCGGTGATCTCGCCAGGTCCGAGTGCTGACCCGACCGGGCGGATCTCGTCCCCGGTAGGGATGATCGCGACCACCGGCGGCCTGGCGACGGCAAGGGTCTCGAACCCGGCAGCGGCAGCGGCACCGAGGTCCACCGGCCGCAGCCGGTGGCCGCCGGGAACCAGCAACTGGCCGGCCTGGAAGTCCTCACCGACGGCACGGACGTTCCTGCCGAGGGCCACCGCACCCGTCACCAGGACGCTGCCGTCGGCGCACGGCGTCACCCGCTCACGTTCCACGACCGTGTCCGCCCCGGCCGGCAGCGGATCACCGGTGTCCACCGGCCAGAACACCGCGGCCGGCAGCGGCCCACCGGTACCGAGGCTGCTCCAGGCAACCGCGATCCCGTCCATCGCCGCGCACGCGAAGCGGGGCGAAGCCCGGCGCGCGTGCACCGCCAGGGCGCTCACCCTGTCGAGCCCCGCCTGCACCGGTACCTGCTCGGCGACCGGCCAGGCATGCCACCCGGCGTCCGCGCAGGCGCGCATCCAGTGGGCGTAGGCGGCCCGCGGACTCGGCCGGTGGCTGCGGTCGGCACTCGGCCCGACCATGCTCACAGCCGCCGCGGGAGTGCCTGTCGGCCGGACCGTCGAACCTGGGTTCATCCGGAGCCGGTGACCGGGCTGACGGTAACCGGCACCCCGTTGAAGATGGCATTGCCGGAGATGACGTCAGTGGTCGAGTTATCGGTCAACGCATTCGCGTTCACCCCTGGATGCTGTGCCGCGACCTGCTGCTCGGACCCGGAGTGCCCCCAACCGTGCGGGAGGCTGACCACCCCCGGCATGATCGCCTCGGTAGCCTCCACCGCCGCGATCACCTCACCGGTCGCTGAGCGCACGCGAGCCTGCTGGCCGAGGCCGAGCCTGGCCACGTCGATCGGATTGACCTGCAGCGTGCAGCGGTTGCTCCCGCCGACCAGGTTCGGCACGTTGTGCAGCCAGCTGTTGTTGGAACGCAGCTGCCGCCGCCCGATCAGCACCATCTCCGGGGCCGGGGTGCTCAGCCGGCCGCGAAGCCGGGCCGCCTCCTCGGCGAGTTCCGGTGGTGCGATCTGTACCCGGCCCGAGGGCGTGCACAGCACCTCGGCCAGCCTGGGCTCCAGCGCGCCGAGATCGATGCCGTGCGGCTGGGCGCGCAGCTGGGCGAGCGAGAGCCGGTAGGGACCCGCCTTGAGCAGGGCGTCCAGCATCAGCTCGGGCGGGCTGTCGCCTTCCAGGCCGGTCCGCACCTCACCCGGGTCCGCACCCTGCAGGGACGATCCCGGGATCTGGGTGGCCAGGCCGAGGATCCCGCCCAGCAGCATCTCGTGGAACTCCGCCGGATCGGCATCGGCTCCCTTGCCCATCGCGATCAGCACCAACCGCGCCATGATGTCTTCCTCGGGCAGCTGGTCGGGCTCCAGCGCGAGTGCCGGGGTGGAGAACCGCGCATAGTTGCGCACCGCGATCATGAGCTCCAGCAGGTCGTAGTGCGGCATCTGCAGCATGCGAGGCGGCGGCAGGATCACGTTGGCGAGCCTGGTGGTCTCGTTCAGGTACGGGTCCACGCACACCATGAAGTCCAGGCTCTGCAGCGCGCGACCGAGCCGCGGGCCGTTCGGAGCCGACAGCACCAGGTTGCCGGCCACCGCCACCAGCGCCCTGACCTGTCCCTCCCCCGGCGTCTCGATCTCGTCGGCCAGGGTGGCCACCGGAAGCTCGTCGAGCATCTCGGGCATGCCGCGGACCCTGCTGTGCCAGCGACCGTAGGTGAAGGGCTTGGGCCCCCAGGGCATTTCCAGGGTGGCGGCCTTGGCGAACATGACCCCACCCGGGCTGTCGAAGTTCCCGGTCAGGATGTTGATGACGTCCACCAGCCACTGGCTCAGCGTGCTGAAATCAGCGGTACACGAGCCAACCCGGGAATAGACCGCGGCGGTCGGTGCGGCGGCCAGTTCCCGTGCCAGCCGTTGGATGGTGCTCGCGGGTACGCCACACGCCGCGGCGACCGTCTCGGGTGCGAACCCGGCGGCGAGCTCGCGGAGTTCCTGCAGGCCCTCCACCTCGACGGCCACCGACGTGAGGTTCTCCGCGAGCAGGGTGTGGACGATTCCGAACAGCAGGAAGGAGTCGCTGCCGGGGCGGCTGAAAACATGCTCGTCGGCGATCTCGGCGGTCCGGGTGCGCTTGGGGTCGATCACGACGAGCTTTCCGCCGCGGTCGCGCAGCGCCTTGAGCCGGCCGGGGAAATCGGGCGCGACGGCCAGCGAGCCGTGCGACTCGACCGGGTTGGCGCCGAGGATGAGCAGGTAGTCGGTCCGGTCCAGGTCGGGTACCGAGATGGCGAGGCCGTTGCCGAACATGAGGCCGCAGCTGACGTGCTTGGGCAGTTGATCGATGCTGCTGGCGCTGTAGACGTTGGTGGTGCCCAGTGCCTGGGCCAGCGCTCCCCGGTAGAGGATGCCGCCCATGGTGTGGAAGGTGGGATTGCCGAAGTAGGCGGCGAGGGACTGCCTGCCATGCTGGGCGATGACGCCGGTCAGGCCGCGGTCGATCTCCTGGAACGCCTCGTCCCAGCTGACCTCGCGCCACTGGTCGCCCGTTCGTACCATCGGTCGCCGGAGCCTGTCCGGGTCCTCGTCCAGGCGGCCGAGGCTCGCACCCTTGGGACAGATGTAGCCCTTGGAGAAGGGATCCTGCTCATCCCCTCGGACGGACAGCACCTTTCCGTCATCGTCGAGGGTCAGGCGCAGGGCACAGACGGCGTCGCAGATCGGGCAGGTGCGGTAGGCGGTTCTCATACGGGCTCCAGGATCGTCAGGCGCCAGGACAGGGTTTTCCTTCTCGGACCGGGCCACTGGTCGCCCGCGCATCGCGGTTGGCGTCCGCCCAGGTGGTCATCGCGGGACCGAGGCCGCCGGCAGTTGGTCCACGCATCGGCTGCGAGGACCGTGCGCCAATCCTCGCGCACCGCCGCGGCACTGCCCACCTCCGGAGTTGCCCACACCGGTTCCTCCCGCGAGGACAACGCGCCTGGGTCGACCGGAAAGCCGAGCAGCCGGTGCGCTCCGCCTTCGCGGAG
>JAVEEO010000067.1 GCA_030840415.1 Pseudonocardiales bacterium
AACCGCCCCCGGCGCTGCGGTGCCTGGCGAGGTCGGAACGGGCAGTGCCGCGAGCCGCGGGGGAGTCCACGGCTCGACCGGTGCCGGATTGCGCCGTGGTCCGGTGGCCTGGCTGCCCGCCGGGTGCCGGGAGGTACCGCGGCCGGACGGTGCCGCCGACCTGCCGTCGGATCGGCGCATCGGCAATGTGCTGCCGCCCGGCGCCTGGCTGTCCCGCACGCGAAGTGGCCGGGCCGGTAGCCACCAGCTGCCGGCTCACGGTACGCAGCGCCACCGGCAACGCGGCCGAGCCGGCGTTCGCCGTGCCGGGAACGATCGCACGCAGCACCCTGCCCGAACCGGCCGCCAGCCGGTGCTGGCCCGGTGTCGAAGCGGCCACCGAACGGGGCATACCGCTGGCGGCTCCCGCGCTGTCGAACATGGCCGCAGTACTGGCGGCAGTCCCGCTGGCGGGAGTGGCGCTGGCCGGAGTGGCGCTGCTGCGAGTGACGCTGGCAGCGTTGCTGGTCGCGGCGGCTGTTCCGCTGCCGGTGATGGCAGTCCTACCCGCGACCGGGCTGCCACTGCCGGCCGGGCTGCCGCCGATTGGGCTGCCGGTCGTCGAGCTACCGGTCGTCGAGCCGCCACTGCCGGCCGGCACGGAACGCCGGTCGTTCTGGCCGGAACCAGGCTGGGTCCAGCCGGGCCGCGCCGTCGCCTGCTGAGCCGGGCCGGGTTGCGCCGAGGCCGAGCTGCCGGCGGCAACCGGTGCCGACCGCGCCCAGCCGGTGGGCGGAGCGAGGCTGCGCCGGATCGCGCCGGTTGCCGGCGAGAGTTCGGTCACCGGCCGCCCCGTCACCGACGCCGGTCGCGCGGTCACCGACGCCGGCCGGGCGGCCACCGCTCCGGAACCTGGTTGCCCGGTCCCGGAAGCAGCCGCCATCGACGGGTCCGGCCGCGTGAGCGAGCGCAGCGGCGTAGCGGTGGACCGGAGTGCCGCCGACATCCGCGCTCCGGGCACCGCTTCTGGTGCCGAGGGAGCCGACGTGGGCGGCAGCGACAGGGCAGGCGCCAGTGCGGCCGGAGCTGAGCTGCCGGACACCGCGAAGCTCGCCGACCTCGCTACGGCCGGGGCGGACCAGGCCGGCCGGACCGCGCTGTCCGTGCGCACCCCCGGGCGCAGTTGCGCCGAACGGGCGATGATCGGAGGCAGCTGGGCACGGCGGATGGTCGGCAGGCCGCCGGTCCCTGCCGCTGACGGCATCTTGGCCTGGAGCCGGAGCCCCGGCAGCCGCTGGGCGGCCAGTCGACCAGAAACGATCGAGCCCGACGTGGCCGGGTCGACCGCGGGCCGGTGCGGGCCGGGGCCGTCCGAACCACCGGCAAGAGTGGCTGGCGCACGGCCGGCAGCTGGGGACGACCGTCTGATGGAGCGAAGGCTGGCCATCCCCAGCGGGCGTCCCACGAGTGTTCCGGCTGCCGGGGCACCGGTAGCGCTCGGGAGGTCAGACATCACGGCGCTGCTCGGCGGCTCGACCTCGGCCGCGGCATGCCGGCCGCGTCCGGAGGTGGCCTGCGGCGGCGCGACGCTGGATGCCGGGTGGCCAGAAACCGGGGAATCGGCTGAGCTGCTCGCGGTATTCGCCGACGGGCCGGCGACCGACTGCCCA
This sequence comes from Pseudonocardiales bacterium, assembly GCA_030840415.1. Taxonomy (GTDB): domain Bacteria; phylum Actinomycetota; class Actinomycetes; order Mycobacteriales; family Jatrophihabitantaceae; genus Jatrophihabitans_A. The sequence goes on from JAVEEO010000067.1 coordinate 1,650, forward strand.
CCCGTACCGGCTGGCGTGGACGAGGACGGCTGCTGCCGGGCGAGATTGCCCGCGGCACCGGCAAAGCTGCGCCGGATGGAATCCTCGCCGTGGCCGGCGGCGGCTTGGCTCGACGACGCCGGCTGGCGCGACGAGCTCGCTCGAGCAGCGGAACTCGATTGGCCGGCCAGGCTCGGCTGGCTCGGCTGGCTCGACGAGATCGAATGATTCGAGGCCGGCTGACTCGGGATCGCCGGCTGACCCGCCCGATTGCTCCGCGCCGGCACACCTTCCAAACCCGGCTGGGTCGCCCGGGTGATTCCGGCCGGCTGCACCGGACCGGGCCGCACCGAGGTCGGCCGGGCCGTAACGGACGCCGCGACCGGTGCACCGACGGCCCGCCGCAGCAGGCCCGTCCGGGCACTGGGCAGCGGCGCGGCGGCAGGCCCGGCCGGCTGATCGGACACCAGCCGGCGCATGGTTCCAGCGGGTGAACCGGCCAGCCTGCCAATACCCGAACCGGCAATGGCATCCGAACCCGTGACGGCACCTGACGCCGACGGGCCGACAGCGGACGAACCAGCCGCGGACGAACCAGCCGCGGACGTACCGCCCGCCGGGGTGGCCAGCACCGACGGTAGGCCCGCGGCAGCGGTGGCATTCTGCGCCGCCGGCGCCGCGAACCGCCTGGCTATCGCGGCGGTCAGGCTGGCCACCCGACCACCCTGCCGGGCTGGCAAGCCGCCCTGAAGATCAGCGGATCCACCCGCCGCCGGCCCAGCCGGTACCCGGCCCGCCGCAGCGCGGCTGGTCGTCGGTTGGGGCCGGGACTCGACCGGGGTACGAGGCACCCCGCGGCCACCCGACCCAGCGGACGCAATCGCCCGATTGCTCGGCACGGCAGCACTACGCGATGCCGCGGCAGCCCGGCCGGTGCCGGTAGCCGGCGCGGCACCGGAGGTGCCAGCAGCCGAGGCAGCCCTGCGGATCGCCGGCGGCTGCAGCGCTTCGGCGCGCCGGATCGCCATCGTCCGGCGCAGTGCGGTCACCGGCCCCGGCGCCGACAGCGGCGAACTGGGAACGGCCCGGCCACCGGCGCGTACCGGCGGTGAGGTAGGACTTTCAGGCATCCCAGGCGAATCGGCCGCCGGCGACCGGAGGGCACGCGCCACCGACCGCCGCAACGCCGCTGCGACGCCTGCGCCGCTGTGCTGGGGAACGGCACCTGCGCTCGCGGCCCGCGCAGGTGTCGAGTCACCGCTCCCGGTGGAATTCCCCGGCGGGCCCGCCGAGGATGAGGTAGCAGCCGAGGAGCCGGTCGCCGGGCTCGCACTGCCCGGCGGCGCCGGTCGCGGAGCGCGCAATCTGCGCTGCTCGTGCGAGCTGTTCATCGGGCCGGCGGCGGTGACTTCCTCCATCCGGCGCACCGGAATCGGGGTTGACACCAGACCACCAGCAATGGTGCCTGGCGAGCGCGGCTGGTCATCGGTCGGGACCTGCCGGGCCGCCCGGGCCAGGCCGCGCGGCGGCAGGCTGACCCGGGATGCCGTTAAGGGCGCAACTGCAGGCGATGCGTCCGAATCGGTAACGGCTTCGGGCTGCCGCGGCGTCCACCACCGTGGCGGGCGCACCTCGGCCTGCCCCAGTGACCGGGCCGGCACCGCGGCGGTGGCGGCGAGCGCCCGGCGGACCGCGACCGGACGCGCGGTAGCCGCGGCGAACCGGGTCGAGGACTCGGCGATCAGCCCGAGGCTGGCAGCCCGCGCCAGGGACGCCGGCCGGCCGGGACGGCGCAGCCGTTGCGCGGCCGCCCGGCCCAGTGCCGTCGGGTCGAGTTCACCGGCCGGGATTCCCTCGGTACTCATAGGTTCTTCGACCGGAAACCGTGATGGACGACCTCGAGTTGCTCCTGCAACGCCTCGTTGCTGGCTGAACTGAATTCCGGCCCGCTCCAGCGCACCGGGTAGACCCCGTCGAACTCCCAGGCCCGCAGCCGGGTGCCTTCCGCGTCGAGCACGGTGACCGCCCCGGTGCTGCGGGTCAGCTTGTTGCCGTTGCCGGCGAAGCCCTCGCCACTGGACTTGCTCATCCAGTTGAACAGCGCGTCGCTCTGGGTGATGCCGCGTTTGAAGACCAGGTGCGGCCAGGTCATCCGGCCCGGCATCTGGTGCACGTAGCCGTTCTGGCCGCCCTCGTGGATCTCCTCGACCGTCATGGTGACCGCCAGGCCGCTGACCTCGGTGAAGTAGCCGATCTCGACCCCGTCCACCTCGAAGACGAAGTAGGAGTTGATGGCGGGTTCGGAGAAGCCGTTAGGCATATTCGCGCACCGCCTGCCATGCCCGGTCGTTGAAGGAGGCCACCGCGCGCACCATCCGCACCCGGTCGAGATGTTCGAGATCCAGCAGGTCGTCCAGTGACCAGTGCAGGTGATAGGCCAGGTACGCGATCTCTTGCCAGAGCGCGTCGGACGGGTACCGCATCATGCCGCTCACTTGCTGCGCGGAATCTCCTCGATGGCGCCCCGCCGCGGAACGAACTGCTCGGCCGGAGCACCGAAGGAGTCGCCACCGTCGAAGCCACCGAAGGAATCGGAGCCGTTGGACGCAGCGGCCGGCGGGTAAACCGGCTCCGGCGACGGCGCCGGGGCCGGCCTGCTCTGACCCAGCAGCGGCGGCCCCTCGGACTGGGCACGCAGCAGCTGCTCGTACTCCTCCTGGTTGCCGAAGTTGATGACTCCGTAGAAGTCCTGCAGGAAGGCGAGGTCGATGGCGAACAGGCCCTCGATCTCGTGGCTGCTCACCAGTTCCACGGTGCCGAGCTTCTCCACCACCCGGGCCAGCACCAGCACGGTCAGGCGCGGGTCGTCCGGGCCGGTCACCGTCGGGTCGCGCAGCGGTTCGAGCTCGTCCCGCGCGGTCGCCAGCCGCATCCGGCCTTCCTTGTGCACCGTTCCTGCCGCGTCGACGTAGCCACGCGGCAGGACGAACGGATAGCTGGTCTGCAAGCTCACTTAATTCGCTCGAGACGCTCGATGACCAGGGTGATCGTCTCCTTCACCGGGTCGTTGGAGTCGGTGCTGACCGCGTCGGTGCCGATCTTGCTGGGCCAGCCGTTGAAGAAGTTGAACCGGCCGACCTCGGTCAGGGCGGTGTCGAAGAAGACGATCGAGCCGTTCTTGCGGCTGCCGGCCCGGTCGGTGCCCTTGAAGCCCGACTCGCGAACCGACTTGAACCACTTCCAGATCGGGTCGTCCATCGCGCTCATCGGCGCCATCCGGGTCAGCGAGATGTCAGGAACCTTCAGCGAGGTTCCCAGCGTCTTGACCGACTGCTTCTTGCCGTCCTTGCCGTTCTGCTGGATCGTCACGACGTCGAGTTCCATGTCGAGGCCGGAGACGCCCGACAGCACCAGCTTGGTGCCGTCGATCTCGAGGAAGAAGTTCTGGGCGACGATCGGGTCGGTATTGATCAGGTCGTTGGGCATTGATGCTCCTTGCTAACCAAAGGAAGTTCGGGGGGTGGAGGGGCGGGCCGGACGATCAGCCGGCGACCTGCTTCTGCTGGCTGATCCGGAACACCACGAACTCGGCAGGCTTGACCGGAGCGATGCCGACCTCGACCACCAGCTTGCCCTCGTCGATCGACTCCGGCGGGTTGGTCTCGGCGTCACACTTGACGTAGAAGGCCTGGTCGGCGGTGGCGCCGAACAGCGCGCCGGCCGACCACAGCCCGCGCAGGAAGCCGTTCAGGGTCCGCTTGACGCCCTCCCACAGGGTCATGTCGTTCGGCTCGAAGACCGCCCACTGGGTACCTTCGAGGATCGTCGACTCGACCATGTTGAACAGCCGCCGGACGTTGATGTAGCGCCAGTCGCTGTCCGAGGCCAGGGTGCGGGCACCCCAGATCCGGATTCCCCTTGTTCCGAAGGGCCGGATGCAGTTGATGCCCATCGGGTTGAGCAGCGACTGCTCGTTCTGGGTGACAGTGCGCTCGAGGTCCAGCACGCCGCGGATGGTGTCGTTGGCCGGAGCCTTCCAGACGCCGCGGGTCTCGTCGGTCCGGGCCCAGACGCCGGCGATATGGCCCGACGGCGGCATCAGGATCTCGGTGTTGCCGTTGCTGCCGGTCGGGTTGTCGACCTTGATCCAGGGGTAGTACAGCGCGGCGTAGGCGGAGTCGTACATCGCCACTTCCGAGCGCCAGTCCTTGATCTCCTGCGGGTTCAGCCCGGGCGGCGCGTCCAGGATCGCCATCCGGTTGCCGTTCTGCTCGCAGTGCGAGATCAGCGCGGTCTGCACCGAGCGCCAGAGGTTGAGGTCGGTCTTGCCGTCGGCGCCGCGGGCGGCGGTGACCAGGTCGGGCACGATCACCATGGTCACGTCGTCGGCGACGGCCAGGCCGTTGATGCCGTTGCGGGCCGATTCGGAGCCGGCGAACTGGCGGCTGCTGACCGGCACCGGCTTCGGTGCGGCGGTGGTGAGCGGGTAGTGGCCCGGCTTGAGGATGTCGAGTTGGCCGGTCAGGTCGGCCTTGGCGTCGAGGTTGACGGTGACCTTGACCTTGGTCGAGGACTTGTTCACCACGGTCGCGACGTTGGTGTCACCGGAGGCGAACGTCAGGTGCGGAAAGCTCTCCACCACCTTGCCGCCCTCGATCACCGAGAGGGTGAAGGGCGACGGGTCGGAGTCCTTCGCGCCGGCGGGCGGCTCCTCGCTGTCGATCTGGACGCTGAGCAGCGCGTCCGGAGTGACGCTCTCGATGCTCAGCGGCTTGCCGAGCGAGCGGTCGGCCGCGGTCAGCTCGAGGGTGGCCGGCTTGCCCGCGGGCTCGGCGTTGGGGATGCGGCAGATGTAGGCGATGCTGCCGCCGTTGGCGAA
>JAVEEO010000079.1 GCA_030840415.1 Pseudonocardiales bacterium
GCACCTGATCGCGCCCAAACCCGCAGCTGTGCAACATCGTGATCTGGGCCTGCCGTACTGTCCAGCGGTGCCCGCGAAACAGCAGCCGTCCGATCCACCGGATCCCGCCGTCGACGCGGCCTTCCACTCCGCCTTCGACAACGCGCGCGGGATCGGCGGCTGGCTGACCGAGGCGCAGGCCCGGACGCTGTGGAACGAGGCGCGGGCCGTGCCGCCTGGTGGCCGGATCGTCGAGATCGGCAGCCACCAGGGCCGCTCGACGGTGGTGCTGGCCGCGGCCGCGCCACGGGCCCAGGTGGTCGCGATCGATCCCTTCGTGGGGGGCGCCATGTTCGGTGGCCTGCCCACCCGGGAGAAGTTCCTGGCGAACCTGGACCGCACCGGGGTGGCCGGCCGGGTCGAGTTGCGCCAGGCTCGCAGCACCGAGCTGCGGCGGTCCTGGACCGGGCCGATCGACTTCCTCTACATCGACGGCAAGCACGACTACTGGACGCTGTCCGATGACCTGCGCTGGAGCGAGTTCGTGCCCGACGGGGGCCGGATCTGCATCCACGACGCCTATTCCTCGATCGGGGTCACGCTGGGCCTGCTGCGCCACGTGCTGCCCGGCCGGCGGCTGCGCTATCTGGACCGGACGGGTTCGCTGGCCAGGTTCGAGGTCGCGCCGGTGACCGCGCCGGTGACCCGGGACGACCGGCTGCGGATCCTGGCCGAGCTGCCGTGGTGGCTGCGCAACGTGGCGATCAAGGTGCTGCTGCGATTGCGGCTGTACCCGCTGGCCCGGCTGGCCGGTCACCACGACCGCGCCGACCCGTACTGAGGCGGCCTGATCGGTACCGGTTGCACTCTCGTGTGAAACCGAGCGGCTGCTCGAGCGACCGGTGGCTATCACCCGCGGGGAGCGGACCACCCGCACCCGCGAGCCGCCCCGCCGGCTCGCGCGCGCCGGGTCCGAGCGTCAGTGCGCGGCGGCGTCCCAGTTCGGCCCGACTCCCACGCTGACCTCGAGTTCCACCGTCAGCTCGACCGCTCCGGCCATCTCGCGACGTACCAGCTCCTCGACCTGCTCACGCTCGCCGGCGGCGATCTCGAGGACCAGTTCGTCGTGCACCTGCAGCAGCAGCCGGGACGCCAGGCCCGCCGAGCGCAGCGAGCGCTGCACCCCCAGCATCGCCACCTTGATGATGTCGGCCGCGCTGCCCTGGATCGGGGCGTTCAGGGCCATCCGCTCGGCCATCTCGCGGCGCTGCCGGTTGTCGGAGTTCAGATCCGGCAGGTAACGCCGGCGGCCCATGATGGTCTCGGTGTAGCCGGTCCGGCGAGCCTCGTCGACCACCGAGTAGAGGTAGTCGCGCACCCCGCCGAAGCGGGCGAAGTAGGCCTCCATCTGGCCCTTGGCCTCGTCCGGGGTGATCTTGAGCTGCTGGGCCAGGCCGTAGGCCGACAGCCCGTAGGCCAGGCCGTAGCTCATCGCCTTGACCCGGCGGCGCAGGTCGACGTCGACTGCCTCGGGCGGCACGTCGAAGGCGCGGGCCGCCACGAAGGTGTGCAGGTCCTCGCCGGAGGTGAACGCCTCGATCAGCCCGGCGTCCTCGGACAGGTGCGCCATGATCCGCATCTCGATCTGGCTGTAGTCGGCCGTCATCAGCGACTCGTAGGCACCCGGCGGCCGGCTGCCGACGACGAAGGCCTCGCGGATCCGGCGGCCCTCGGCGGTGCGCACCGGGATGTTCTGCAGGTTCGGGTCCACACTCGACAGCCGGCCGGTCGCGGCGATGGTCTGGTTGAAGGTGGTGTGCACCCGGCCCAGGTCGTCGACCATCGGCAGCAGCGAGTCGACCACCGACTTTAACCGGGTGACCTCGCGATGGCGCAGCAGGTAGGGCAGCAGCGGGTTGTCACTGGCCTCGGCCAGCCAGGCGAGGGCGTCGGCGTCGGTGGTGTAGCCGGTCTTGGTGCGTTTGGTCTTGGGCAGGTTCAGCTCGTCGAACAGGATCTGCTGCAACTGCTTGGGTGAGCCGAGGTTGAACCGGCGGCCCACCAGGGCGTGCGCCTCGGACTCGGCATCGGCCACCGCGGCGCCGAGCTCGGACTGCAACTCGGTGAGGTGGTCGATGTCGACGGCGATGCCGGTGGCCTCGATCTCGGCCAGCACGAAGGTCAGCGGCAGTTCCAACTCGGTCAGCAGTGCCGCGCCGCCCCGGTCGGCGAGCTCGGCGTCGAGCGCGTCGGCCAGGTCGCGGATCGCCGAGGCACGGACCGCCTCGGCCTGGGCCCGGGCGTTGTCGGATTCCTCCAGGCCGCCCTCGAGGGTGAGCTGGCCGGTCGCCGGGCCGGCCTCGTCGCGCAGCTCGCGCTTGAGGTAGCGCAGGGCCAGGTCGGCCAGGTCGAAGGCACGCTGGCCCGGCTGCACCAGGTAGGCGGCCAGCTGGGTGTCGGAGCTGACCCCGGCGAGCTGCCAGCCGTGTTCGGCCAGCGCCAGCAGCGGGCCCTTGATGTCGTGGCAGGCCTTCGCGGCGTCCGGGTCGGCCAGCCAGCCGGCCAGCGCCCGGTCGTCGGCCTCGGTCAGCTCCGCGACGTCGATCCAGCCGGCGGTGCCGTCGGCGCAGGCCAGCGTCACCGAGTTGAGCGTGCCGGTGCCCCGGCCCCAGGTGCCGCCGAAGGACAACCCGACCCGGTTGCCGTCGGCGGCGTGCTCGGCCAGGAAGCCGGCCACCTCGTCGGGATCGAGCCGTCGGACGTCGACGTCGAAGCCCTCCGACGCCTCGGGCTCCGGGGTGGCCAGGGTGGCGAACAGCCGCTCGCGCAGCACCCGGAACTCCAGGTTGTCGAACAGCTGGTGCACCTCGTCGCGGTCCCACTGCTGGCGGCTGAGCTCGCTCACCCCGAGGTCGAGGCCGACATCGCGGACCAGCTTGGTCAGCTGGGCGTTGCGCAGCACCGAGCCGAGGTTCTCGCGCAGCGCCTCGCCCACCTTGCCCTTGACCTCGTCCACCCGCTGCACCAGCTGTTCCAGCGAGCCGAAGTCGCGGATCCACTTGGCGGCGGTCTTCTCCCCCACCCCGGCGATGCCGGGCAGGTTGTCGCTGGGGTCGCCGCGCAGCGCGGCGAAGTCCGGGTACTGCGCCGGGCTCAGGTCGTACTTGGCCTGCACCTCCTCGGGGGTGAACCGGGTCAGCTCCGAGACGCCCTTGCGCGGGTAGAGCACGGTGACCTGGTCGTTGACCAACTGCAGCGCGTCGCGGTCACCGGTGCAGATCAGTACCTGCATGCCGTG
>JAVEEO010000098.1 GCA_030840415.1 Pseudonocardiales bacterium
GCCGGCCGGGCAACCCGCACCAGCAGAGCACCTCGACCTGGATCTCGGAGATCGCGTCGGCCAGCTCCATCAGCCGCTTGGCGCCGGGCAGCAGCTGGCTGCGGAAGTCCGTCGCCAGGCCGAAGCAGTAGACGTCGACGTGGTACTCGTCGACCAACTCGGCCAGCTGGTCGACGTGCTCGGGATTGAGGAAGCCGGCCTCGTCGACGATCAGGTAGTCCACCCGCCGGCCCAGTGCCCAGTGCTGGCGGACCAGGGCGCACAGGTTGAGTTCGTCGGTGACCTCGATGGCGTCGTGGCTGAGGCCGACCCGGGTGGTGATCTGGGCGCCGCCGGAGCGGTCGTAGCGGGTCAGGATCAGCCCGGACCGGCCCTGCCGGGCATGGTTGTGGTCCATCTGCAGGGCCAGCGTCGACTTGCCGCAGTCCATCGGGCCGTAGAAGAACTTCAGGTGGGCGGGCATCGGGAACTCCCGGCGGTTGCCGGCCGCGGGGACCGCCGCCAGCGCACCGTCCCTGCTGGAGCCGGCGGAGAAGCGGTCGGCGCGGTTAGCAGGCACGGCTCGCGAGATTACCCGCCTCCCGGAGCCGGCCGGCGACACCACACCCCCGCGACACCACACCCCCGCGCCACCGGCGAGACGGGGCCCGGACGATCACGCGGCCGGCGGCAGCTCCAGCAGCTGACGCAGGTAGCGGACCGGCGGCGAGCCGTAGTTGAGCAGCTCGTCGTGCAACTGCCGGTCCGACCAGGACGGCCGCGCCCGGCGCAGGTCGGCGACCAGCTCGCGGACCTCGACGTAGCCGACGAAGTAGGTGCACAGCTGGGTCGAACTCAGCTGCACCCGGCGCCACTTGCCGGCCGCCTCGCCCTCCTCCTGGTAGCCGCGCACCAGCATCAGCTCCATGGCCTCGCGCTCGTCGAGGTCGCCGGTGTGGAAGGAGATGTCCAGGATGGTGTTCAGCACCGCGCGCAGCTGCATCTTCAGCTGCTGCATGCGTACCGCGGCGGCGGCCGCCTCCGAGATGTCGCTGCGGTAGCCGCGACCTGCCATCAGCTCCTCGGCGTAGGTCGCCCAGCCCTCGATGAACGAGCCGCTGCCGAACACCCCCCGCACCTGGTTGCTGCCCCGGTAGCGATAGGCATGCGACAGCTGCTCGACGTGCCCCGGCATCGCCTCGTGGATGGTGAGGTTGTGCAGCATGTGGTTGTTGTACTCGCGGTAGAACGAGCGGACCCGGTCGGCCGACCAGTCCTTCGGGGTGGGCGAGACCGCGAACTGGGTGACCAGCGGGGCGGCCTCCAGGGCGCCGACCGGGACGCAGTAGGCCACCGCCACCCCGCGGTCGATCTCGGGCATCTCGATGACCTCGACCGGATCGTCGAGCAGGGTCAGCAGGTCGTGCCGGCGGACGAACTCGGTGGTCTCGGTCAGCGCGTCCCGGCACAGCTGCAGGATGGTGTCGCTGGTGGGCACGTCGGCGGCCAGCCGATCGAACTCGGCGGCGATCGCCGCCCGGTCGGCGGTGCCCGATCCGGTGGTCCGTCCGACCAGTTCGGCGAGTTCGGCCTCGATCCGGTCCAGGTCCGCGTAGGCCTGCTGCAGCAGGCTGGACGGCTGCCACGGAGTGGCCAGCACCAGTTCCAGCTTCCGGGCGAACAGGTCCTTGCCGAGCCGCGCGGACCGCTGCGCCGCGGGCAGTTCGCCGCGCAACCAGTCCTGGTAGGCGCGCACCGCGGTGGCCGCCCGGCTGATCTCGGCCGTCAGGTCGAGGGGGTTGCCCGCCTCGGCCAGCGCGGCCGGGATCTCCGACTCGATCAGGCCCAGGGTGCCCTCCAGCTGCCCGATGGCCGTTTCGACGTGGATCCGGCTCATGTCCCGCAGCCGGGCGCGGCCTGCCTCGAGGTGGTCCGGGACGGCCCGCAGCCGGCCGGCCAGGCTCGCCAATCGGTCGGGCAGCGGCGCGAAGTCGCGGGACAGCAGCCCGTAGAGCGACTGACCGGGGTTGTGCAGCATCGGGTTCCAGCTGCCCTCGTCGATCTCGGTCAGCCCGAGCAGCTCACCCTCGGCCACCGTCCGCAGGATGTCGCGGTCGATCCGGTCGCCGGTGTCCAACTCCCCGGCCGGCAGCGCGTCCAGCCGCCCGATCAGGGTGCTGAGCTCGGACTGGCGGCGTTGCTGGCCGGCCACCGACGGGTCGCCGAGCCGGTGGTCGTTGCTGTGCTCGCCGAGAAAGGTGGCTTCATCCGGATATTCGGCGCAATAGGTGGCAATCGCGCTGCCGGCGATCTGGGTGAAGTTCTCAGAAGTCATGTGCAGGACGGTAGTGCGCCGGTCGGGATTTGACTGCGCTTCCCGGGGAGAAACCGCTCAGGACTTGAAGAGGGCGCTGTAGGCGTTGATGGCCGGCTGGCCGCCGAGATGTGCGTACAGCACCGTCGAGTCGCTGGGGATCTGGCCGGTGTCGACCAGCTCGATCAGCCCCGCCATCGACTTTCCCTCATAGACCGGGTCGATGATCATGCCCTCCAGCCTGCCGGTAAGCCGCATCGCCTCCAAGGTGGATTCGACCGGGATGCCGTAGTAGTCCCCGGCCCAGCCCGCCAGCACGGTGATCTCCTCGGGGCGCAGCTCGCGGTCCAGACCGATCAGCCCCGCGGTGTTGCGCGCGATCCGCTCGACCTGGGCCCGGGTCTCGTCGATCTTGGCCGAGGCGTCGATCCCGAGCACCCGGCGCGGCCGCGCCTGCCCGGCGTCGGCCAGCGCGAAGCCGGCGATC
>JAVEEO010000167.1 GCA_030840415.1 Pseudonocardiales bacterium
GCGGAAATCCTGCGTATCGCGCTCCGGGCCCACGCGCGTCTACAAAGGCGACCCGCAGAGAAGCTTCCTATCGAAAACCAAGTTCATTGAGGAAACAGCAGAGCGACTCAGCCAACGCGTTGCCGTAACCCCGCCCGCGGAGCCGACCGAGGGCGCCACCCGGCTTCGTCGAGCAACAGGCCAGAACAGGACCAGGAGGGGCAGCATGAATAGCAACCCACCGAGGCCGGATCGGATTATGCAGGTCGCCACCGGCGGCTGGGCCGCCGGTATTCTCGGGGCAGCGGCGAGCCACTCGCTGTTCACCCACCTCGAAGCCGGCGCGGACACTGCCGACCAACTGGCCGCCCAAGCCGGGATCTCCGGGCGGGGCGCTCAAATCCTCCTCGATGGGCTCGTCGGCCTGGGGCTGGTCGAGCTGCGCGACGGCAATTACCGCAACACCGCCGAAGCAGCCACCTTCCTGGTCGAAGGCCAGCCCGCCTGCTTGAGTGGCTTCACCAAACTCAAGCTGGCCGAGATAGGCCAATGGGTAACCCTGCCCGATGTAGTCCGCACCGGGGCGCCGATGACGGATGCAACGGTGGAGGTGGCCAACCCCTTCTGGGAGGAGTTGGTCCCGGCCCTCGCTGCGCAGTCGGTTCCTGTGGCGATGATCGCCGCCGACACGCTGCGACTGGCGGAGGCCGGAGAAATCTCGATCCTTGACGTAGGCGGTGGCTCGGGCATCTACTCGTCCATCTGGCTCGGGCTCAACCCCGCCGCCCGCTCGACCCAGCTCGACTGGGGACCGGTTAACGCGATCGCCCGTCGGCTTGTGGCTGAGCGAGGCGCGGCTGACCGATTCACCTGCATCGACGGCGACTTCCACACCACCGACTTCGGCACCGCCGCTTACGACATCGGGGTGTACTCCCACATCGCCCACCAGGAGGGGCCGGAGGACAACGTAGCGATCTTCGCCAAGTTCCGGGGCGCCCTCAAGCCCGGCGGCACGTTAGTCATCAATGACTACATTGTCGACGACGACCGAAGCGGCCCACCCTTCCCGCTGATCTTCGCCTCGGCGATGCTGCTCAAGACCAAGCAGGGACGGACCTGGCGGCGGGCCGACTACCACGCCTGGCTCGCCAAGGCCGGCTTCGAAGACGTCTCGTTCCAGCCCACACCGTCGCCCACCACATTGGTCTTCGCCCGGTAACAAGCTCGCAGTGTGGATTGACAGCAGGGTGCCACCTACCAGACATTGCTGCGACGTTCAAACAGACGCTCAGATTGACATTGGAGGATGAAATGCCCGGGACCGCTGAGTTGGAAGATCTTTACTCAGCCATTGAGGAATCAGCTCGGCTGCTGGATGTAGCCTGCTCGCGTGACAAGGTCTGGCCTATCCTGACCGCGTACGGGGATGCACTCCCGAAGAGTAAAGACGAAATTATGTTCAGGGTGGTGACTGGCGCGCGCAACGCAGAAGAGCTTGACTACCGTTTCTCGATTTCAAAGGATGTTGATCCATATGCCGTCGCTCTGTCGAACGGCCTCACCACGAAGGCGGACCATCCCGTCGGCGCCCTACTCTCGGACGTCCAGGAACGATGCCCCATTGACAGTTACGGTATTGACTTCGGAGTCGTTGGCGGCTTCACAAAGACCTGGTTGTATTTCCCTGGGGATGACAAGCAGGGGCTGTCAAGGCTTGCCGACATCCCGTCCATGCCGCGCAGTCTGGCCGAGAATGTCAGTTTTTTCGCCCGCCACGGCCTGGGTGACAAAGCGAGCTTGATCGGGATCGACTACCCGCACAAAACGGTGAATGTATACTTCACCGGACTACCCGCTGAATGCGGCGAACCGAAGACCATCCTATCGATGCTTCACGAAATCGAACTGCCAGATCCGAGCGAGCAGATGCTAAAACTCGGCCAGAAAGCGTTCGCAATCTATTTCACCCTGAGCTGGGATTCTTCGAAGATCGAGCGGATCTGCTTTGCCATACTGACCTCGGATCCGATGGCGCTTCCCGTTCGACTTGAACCAAAAATCGAGCAATTCGTGAGAAGCGTTCCGTACGCTGCCGCCGACCGTAAGTTCATTTTCGGCGCCGTGTCGTCGGCCGACGGGGAATACTATAAACTGAGTCACCATACCTCCGGTCTCACGCAGCGAGTCGAACGTCAGATCGCGAACGTCAACGCCGGATAGCCGGCCGGTGTGGGCAGGGCCTCTGCAAGGTAGGGGTATGGGGGACTTCGCCGCGGGCCTCGAGGTCGCCGAGGTGGTCACCCCGATCGACTGGGCGGACGCCGGCATGGCCGCCGTGACGCCTTTCGTCGCCGCGCACAATCTGTGGCAGACCGGCCCCTTCCGGCCGAAAACCCGCACCCGACACCGGGCAACGTGGTTTTCGTCGGATCGGGCACGCAGCCGGGTGTCGGCGTGCCGGTGGTACTCATCTCCGGCCGGCTCGCTGCCGCCCGGATCACGGGAGGAAGGTGACCCGCCATGGTTGCTCGTGAATCACAGCTGGTGGAACTCGTCGACGCGGACGGTGATGCCACCGGTTCCTGCACGGTCGCCGAGGCGCACACCGCGTCCGGCCGGCTGCACCGGGCGTTCTCGGTGATGCTGGTGGATGATCTGGGCCGCGTCCTGGTCCAGCAGCGGGCCGCGGAGAAGACCCGGTTCGCGCTGCGCTGGGCCAACGCCTGCTGCGGTCACCCGGCCCCCGGGCAGACCGTGTTCGACGCCGCCGCCCAGCGGCTGATCGAGGAGATCGGGGTGCAGGGGATGACGCTGCATCAGGCCGGCGTGTACCTGTACCGGGCCGAGGACCCGCAGACCGGCCGGGTCGAGCACGAGTACGACCACGTCCTGGTCGGCCGGGTGCCGGTGGACCCGCGCCTGCACTTGGACCCCGCCGAGGTGGCCGGTGTCCGCTGGCTGGCGCCGGACCGGCTGCGCGTGGACCTGGCCGACAACCCGGACCGGTACGCCCCCTGGCTGCGCGGCGTGCTCGCGGTGGCCACCGAGGCCGCCGGTCGCCTGCCGGAGGCCGCCGCACTCGCCCTCCCGTCGGCCAGCGACAACGCGCCCACCGACGGTGCCGCTCCCGCCGGCTCAGCCGGCCGGACAGCTGGTAGCTGATGCCGGGCCAGCTCGCGGGGTGAGCCCCAGTTCCTCGGCGATCCGGGGCCGGGCTTCCCGCAGGTAGAGCTTCACGCGCTGGTAGTTGCCGGTGAAGCCGTATTCCTCGACCAGCCACTCGCGGACGCCGTGGCCTGCAACAGCAGCTCAGTCCGCAGCCACGCATCATCATCGGCGCGCGTACTGGCTGATCACCTGCTTGCGGCCGCTCGGGCGCGGGGCTGCCACCGGCGGTGCCGCCAGCCCGTCATGCTCCAGGTACTTCTTCACCGTGCGCCAGTTCAGCCCGGTCTCCCGGGCGATCTCCGAGATCGACGCGCCCGTCTTCCGCAACGCCCGGAACCGGCGCTGCTCCATCCACCGCTCGGCCTCCAGCGCCACCGTGACCTGCCCCTTACCGTGATGTCAACATCACCCGACAGGCTTCAAGATCATCCGTCTGAGTCGGCGGTGGACACGCTGATCAACTCTGCACGTTTACCCGTACTTAGCTCTGCACTGGAACCCGTACACCGACAGATGGCCTCGCGCACCTGAGCCAGCCATGGCTGGCGCCCATCCGTTGGGTCGTGTCGGTGTGGTAGCGGACTTGGTCGGTCCGCGAACGGTGGGTGTGATCGCGGTGGACACGGTCGGTCTGCCCG
>JAVEEO010000360.1 GCA_030840415.1 Pseudonocardiales bacterium
TGCCCGCGGCGCGCTCGATCATGACCGACCTGGCCGGCGTCCCGGTCGAGGTGCAGGAGCACAACCGCCGGATCATCGCTCCGGTGACCGGTGGCGCCGGCCTGCTGATGGAGGCACTGCGCCGACTGGACGCCGGCGGCATCACCGTGCTGGACGTGGCGCTGCGCCGTCCGACCCTCGACGACGTTTTCCTGAGCCTGACCGGCCACGCCTCCGAGGACGCTTCCGAGAACCCCGCGCCGGCCGCCAAGCAGCAGGCAGGTGTGCGATGAATCAGCTGCTCAAGCCGGTTGCCGACGGCGCCATCGTGGCCAAGCGCAACCTGATCAAGATCAAGCGGGTGCCGGACCTGCTGGTGTTCTCCACCATCTCCCCGATCATGTTCATCCTGCTGTTCGCCTATGTCTTCGGCAGCGCGATCCGGGTGCCGGGCACCAACTACCGCGAGTTCCTGATCCCGGGGATCTTCGCCCAGACGGTGATCTTCGGTGCCACCCTGACCGGCGCCGGCATGGCCGACGACATCAAGAAGGGCATCATCGACCGGTTCCGGTCACTGCCGATGTCCCGCTCGGCGGTGCTGATCGGGCGCACCGGCAGTGACGTCGCCAACAACGTGCTGATCATCGCGGTGATGTCGGCGACCGGGCTGCTGGTGGGCTGGCGCATTCGCAGCTCGGTGGGCGAGGCCATCGGCGGCTTCCTGCTGCTGCTGGTGTTCGCCTACGCGATCTCTTGGATCATGGCCTGGGTCGGGCTCATCGTGCCGAGCGTCGAGGTGGTCAACAACGCCTCGTTCATCGTCATCTTCCCGCTTACCTTCATCGCCAACACCTTCGTGCCGACCAACGACTTCCCCGCCCCGCTGAAGTTCTTCGCCAACTGGAACCCGGTGTCGTCGGTGACCCAGGCTGCCCGGCAGCTGTTCGGCAACGTGCCCGCCGGCGCGCCTGCGGCCGACTACTGGTCGCTTCGGCATCCGGTCGTCTACACCCTCGGCTGGGTGGTGCTGCTGTTGCTGATCTTCATTCCGCTGTCGGTGCGGCAGTACAAGAAGGCTGCCAGCCGCTGAGTGGCAGCGGGCGCTGCAAGCGCGGACAGCCGCCGCGCGGGCCATGGTGACTGCTGCCTGTCCACCCGCTCGGCCGGCAGTTTGGTAACTCAGAGTAATCAAATCGGTCAAGTGTGGAGGGCTGCTGTCGATAGGTCCCCTGATGCCGCTGGCGACCGGCCGGTGGGATGCAGATGGGAAGACAGATGCCCCGCTCGCAGTCGGTGGCGCTCGCGCGCCCGTCGCGCCGCCGTTCGATCGTCCTCGCCCTGACCCTGGCGCTGGTCTCGGCGGCCGCCCTGCTGGTGCATCCCGCACCCGTCGGCGCGGCCACCACCGCCGAGACCGCGGCCGCCAGTAGCGTGCTGCGGATGCTCAACGCCGAACGGGCCGCCAACCACCTGCCGGCCCTCGGCGCGAGCACCGCGCTGACCAGCAGCGCCCGCCGGCACAACCTGGCGATGGCCGCCGCCAACCAGCTCTCGCACCAACTGCCCGGCGAACCGTCGTTCAGCACCCGGATCAGCCAGGCCGGCGTGGTCTGGCACTCGGTCGCCGAGAACGTCGGTTGGACTACCGCCCGCACTACCGACGGCGCCAACGGGCTGCAGGCCGCGATGTACAACGAGAAGGCGCCGAACGACGGGCACCGGCGCAACATCCTGTCCACTTCGGTGCGCTTCGTGGGCGTCGACGTGCTGATCGACGCCCGGACCGGCAAGCTCTGGCTCACCGAGGACTTCGCCGACGTGCAGGGACCGGTGGCCTCGCTGGCCGGCCACAACCCGAGCGGCTACTTCGACAGCGCGGTGGCGCTGCCCAGCCACCAGGTCCGGGTGCGCGGCTGGGCGGTGGACCCGGACAACCGGCTGCTGTCGCTGACGATCGCCGTCTACTACGACGGCCACCCCGTCGGGTGGTTCAAGAAGCCGGTGGCCCGTCCCGACGTCGCGGCGGCCAAGTCGGCCACCCTGTACTCCGGCTTCGACATCACCGTGACGCTGCCGGCCGGCCTGCACTCGGTGTGTACCTATGCCATCAACGTCGGCCTGGGTACCGGCAACCCGCGGCTCGGCTGCCGCACCGTCCGCACCTGAGCTGACGGCCGGTACCGCGCCCGGCGGTCAGCCTTCGGCGGGGTCCTCGGTGTGCTCGCGCGGCACGTCGGGCGCCTGGTCGGAGTTGCCGTCCTCGGCCGCGTCGCCACCCTCCACATCGGTCTGGGCGTGCTGGCGGAGATCGTCGGCGGCTGCCGGATCGGGCTGGTCGCTGGCGGTCGATTCGGTCATCCCTCCGTTCTACTCCGGCCCGCGGATCGCCGCGAATGCGAGGATGACGGCCATGGACGCCGACCGGAGCGCCAGCCGGACCGCGGTGCTGGTCTGCCAGGGCCGCGCCGCCGCGCACGGCCGGATAGCGATCGAGCGGTTCAGCGATCCAATCGCCGAAATGCTGCTGCGCGGCGGCGAACGGGCCGTCGTCGAGCAGGTGCGCTCCGGCATCGCGCCGCGGGACTGGCGGCAACGGCTGGACTACGAGTTGGTCGCTGCCACCGCCGAGGGCATGGTGCCGCGCACCGTCGCCATCGACGACGCCATCAGGGCGCACCCGACCGCACAGCTGGTGATCCTGGGTGCCGGCCTGGACGGCCGCGCCTGGCGGATGCCGGAGCTGGCCCGGACCACGGTGTTCGAGGTCGACCAGCCGTCCTCGCAGCAGGACTTGCGCGACCGGATCGGTTCGCTGGCCCCGCTGTCCGGGGCTCTGCGGTTCACCCCGGTCGACTTCGCCCGGGACCAGCTCGGCCCGGCGCTGGCCGCGGCCGGCCACGATCCGCACCAGCCCACCACCTGGGTCTGGGAGGGCGTGGTGGCCTACCTGACCCGCGCGCAGGTGCGTGCCACCGTCGGTCTGGTCCGGGCCCGCTCGGCACCGGGCAGCCGGCTGATCGTGAACTACCAGCACCCCTCGCTCACCGCGGTCGCCGGCCGGCTGCTGATGCGCTCGCTGTCCAGGCTCACCCGGCGCGAGGATCCGCTGGCCGGCGAACCACGCCGCTCGGCCTGGACGCCCCGGGCGATGGCGACCATGCTCGGCATGCACGGTTTCCGCGTCACCAGCGACGAGGACCAACTGAGCCTGGCCGGGCGGCTGCCGATCGAGGTCCGGCACTCCCGGTCGCTGCGCGCCGGCCGGGTGCTGGTGGCCGACCTCTAGTCACTAGCTCTCGCTAGGCCCCGCATCGCAAGTAGGTTCCACAGCGTCGAAGCCACCCGATGTCAGCCGTCGATTACACGAAAGAACGTCGCACTGCATCAGAGGATTGCGGCGCGAAGCCGGGCCCGTTCACGGTGAGAAACTAGCAAGGTTCCTGCCATCCACGCGCTCACTGTCGCACCCCCGAGAGCAGCACCGATGACCGCAGCCGACGGTCGAGTCAACGGCGCCAGGGTACATGCAGCCAACGAGGGACCAACGAGGATGATCAATCCAGATGCCAGACGAGCCTTGAGAGGCCTCGTCGTGTTCTTCAGCGTATTGGACGCATCCCATGACCGGACGACGCCGTCAGTCCCGACGATCGCAGCTGAGGCCTCATGCAGTTCCTTGCCTATATAGAGGCCTAGTGCACCCACAACTGTGTTGTGCTGGCTGTAGACGAATGACGCGCCCAGTCCGAGCAACGGGATTACCAGCAGTACCGGTACACGCTGCTTCCAGTCGGCGGCCACGACACTGAAAACCGTAGCGACAGCGGCAAGGTACAGAAAAGAGCCGAATCACGGCGCTCCAACCGTGAGATGAGTTCGGCTCGGGCTGAGGCGTGATATGCGACTATCAAGGGTAGTTCTAGGTTCGCCGTCTTGTTGTCACCGGTTTCGTTGCGTGTCGAGTCCACGGAAGCCTTCTTCCTCGATGGGTAGCTCAACGCTGGCGGCGCCATCCGAACAATAAGGGTGGGGTAGAAGATTCAGCGGTACGGACGCTCAATCCCCTTCAAGCCCGAAGTACGGCAGGCATGCCTCGACACCGGCAACGTGAACCCCGGCTCCCCTGTCACCGGCCAGCCAGTCCGAGCGGCTCAGCCGTCGGTACAGCATGGTGTCCACCCTGTCGTCACGGCGATGCCGGGACTCACCGTTCGGCAGGTAGCCCAACGCCCGGGACACCGCGAGCGAGGCGTGGTTGTCCTGCCAGGCCGAACTGACCGCGGCCTCAGCCGCCAGCGGGCCGAAGGCCAGCGCCAGGACGGCACGGCGCATCTGCCGGCCGATCCCCCGGCCCCGCGCCGAACCGATCAGGTACGAGGAGCTGTAGACGGTGCGCAGCGCCGCGAAGTCCCCGGCCTCGAGCTCCTGCACGCCTACCAGCTCGCCGCCAGCCCGCACGCAGAACGGCAGCCGCCACCGCTCCGGCCGCCAGCTGCCATAGCTCTTCCAGTAGTGCTGAAAGCCGATCACCCGGCGGTTCACGGCTTCGGACAGGCCCGGGTACCGGGTGGCGTCCGGGTCCAGTTCCAGGTCCTCGGGCAGCAGCCCGGCCAGCGGCAGCTGGTCGGCCTCGGTCATCGGCCGCAGTTCCAGCTCATCCACGGTCAGCCGCAGGTCGAACAGCGGCCAGTACGGGTGGGCCATCGCTAGTCCGTCGTGGACAGCAGGGACCGGGCGGCCTGCAGGATGGTGGCCTCGTCCAGGAGCACCGCGCGAGCCGCGTCGCCGAGCGGGATGAAGCTGTCGGCACTGGTCACCCGCTTGATCGGGCCGCGGAAGCCGCCGTCCACGAGCGCGGTGACGATGCCCTCGGACACCCCGCCGGAGCGCCGGGTCTCGTCGACCACCAGTACCTGGCCGCTGCTGGCCGCCTCGCGCAGCATGTCCTTGACCGGCAACGGTGACAGCCAGCGCAGATCCAGCACGGCAGTGGAAACCCCTTCGCCGGCAAGGGTGTTGGCGACCCGCAGGCTCATCGGCAGGCCGTTGCCGAAGGTCAGGATGGACAGGTCCGCGGCGTTCGCGCCGTGCGACGGCACGCCGCCGGCGGCCTCCACCAGCCAGCGCCGGGCCCGCCCGATCGGGACGTGCTCGTCGGCCCAGCGCTGCGGGCCGGCGTACTCGGCCAGCCAGCCGCCGTCCCCTGCCACCTGTAGATCCCGTTGGTGGTAAAGGGCAATCGGCTCCAGGAAGACGCTGACGGTGCCGTCGGCGGCGGCCGCCGCCAGCAGGGTGCGCAGCATCGCCGGCGCGTCGCGGGGATGTGCCGGAACGCCTACCACCACCCCCGGGAGGTCGCGCAGCACCGCGACCGAGTTGTCGTTGTGGAAATGGCCGCCGAACCCCTTCTGGTAGCCCAGGCCGGCGATCCGCACCACCATCGGATTGCGGTACTGGCCCTGGGAGAAGAACTGCAGGGTGGCGGCCTCGCCGCGCAGCTGGTCCTCGGCGTTGTGCAGGTAGGCCAGGTACTGGATCTCCGGAATCGGCAGGAAGTTGGCCAGCGCCGCGCCCAGTCCCACCCCGAGGATGGCCTGCTCGTCCAGGATCGTGTCGAACACCCGGGCGCCGCCGAAGCTCTTGCGCAGCCCGCGGGTCAACCCGTACACGCCGCCCTTGACCGCCACGTCCTCGCCGAACACCATCGCCTGCGGGCGCCGGGCCAGCTCGTCGTGCAACGCCCGGTTGATCGACTGGGCCAGGGTGAGCGGCCCCTCGTCCTCGGGTAGCCGGCCGCCGAACACCGCGGCCCGGTCGGCCTCCCCGGGGGCAGCCACCACCCCGGCCACCCGTTCGGAATTGCGCGGGGCCAGCGGCGCCATCACCTGCTCGGCGGTGGCCAGCTGCGGCTCGGCCATCAGCCGCACCGCCGTCTCCCGGACCCGCTCGCCGATCACCTGGTACCGCTGCGCCAGTTCCTCACCGTCGGCGAAGCCGGCCGCCGCCAGCAGGCCGGCGGTGACCAGCAACGGGTCGCGGGCGTAGTCGGCTGCGATCTCGGCCGGCGTCCGGTAGGCCACCTCGGCGTCGGAGCCCGCGTGCCCGAGGAACCGCACGGTCCGCAGGTGCAGGAAGGCCGGCTTGCGCTTGGTCCGAACGAAGTCCACCGCTTGCCGCGCCGCGTCGTAGACGTCGGCGAGGTCGCAGCCGTCCACCGCCAGGTAGCGCAGCCCGGGCCGGGCCGCGAACCGCTCGGTGATCCAGCCGGACGGGGTCCGGGTGCTGATGCCCAGGCCGTTGTCCTCGCACACCATCAGCAACGGCACCGGCAGGCCCTGATAGACCGTGTTGGACGCGCTGTTGACCGCGCCCACCAACGTGGAGTGGTTCACCGAGGCGTCGCCGAAGCTGGTCACCACGATCGAGTCCGGCGCCCACGGGGTGCGCACCCCGGCCCGGCGCGCCCGGCCCAGCGCGAAGGCCAGTCCCACCGCCCGCGGCAGGTGCGAGGCGATCGTGGAAGTCTGCGGGATGACGGCCAGGTCGGCGTTGCCGAAGACCTTGTGCCGGCCGCCGGCGATCGGCTCGGTGGTGGCCGCCGCGACGCCGGCCAGGATGTCGCGGACCGGGTCATGGCCGGGCAACTGCCGCGACCGGGCGCAGTAGAAGCCCCCCGAGCGGTAGTGCAGCAGCGCCGGGTCGTCCGGGCGCAGCGCGGCGGCGACGGCCG
>JAVEEO010000219.1 GCA_030840415.1 Pseudonocardiales bacterium
CCAGCGGTCAGGCCAGGCCGAGCAGCGGCTCGAGCCCGAAGGTCAGGCCCGGCGGCAGGGAAGCCAGCCCGCGCACGCCGAGCAGCACGCCCGGCATGAACGAGGCCCGGTCGAGCGAGTCGTGCCGGATGGTCAGCGTCTCGCCCACGGTGCCGAACAGCACCTCCTGGTGGGCCACCAGGCCGCTGGCCCGGACCGAATGCACCCGCACCCCGTCGATCTCGGCGCCGCGAGCACCGGGCACCTCGGCGGTGGTGGCATCCGGAGCCGCACTCATCCCGGCCCGGGCCCGGGCCGCCGCGATCAGCCGGGCGGTGCTGGTGGCGGTGCCCGACGGGGCGTCGGCCTTCTGCGGGTGATGCAGCTCGATCACCTCCGCCGACTCGAAATAGGGCGCGGCGAGCTGGGCGAACTTCATCGCCAGCACCGCCCCGATCCCGAAGTTCGGCGCCACCAGGACGCCCACCCCGGGACGGTCGGCCAGCCACTGCTGCAGCGTGGCGAGCTTGTCGTCGGTGAAGCCGGTGGTGCCCACCACGGCATGGATGCCGTGCTGAACGGCGAAGCTCAGGTTGTCCATCACGGCGTCGGGATGGGTGAAGTCCACCAGCACCTTCGCGCCCGCCTCGGCGACGGAGGAGAGTTCGTCGCCCAGGTCGAGCGGGGCGACCAGCTCCAGGTCGGCCGCCGCCTCCACCGCGGTGCACACCTGCTGCCCCATCCGGCCACGGGCGCCCAGTACCGCAACCGGGATCAACTCGGTCATCTCAGCAGCCCTCCCGGACTTGTCAGACAGCGGCGTCGAAGTCGTGCTCGCCGAACGGTCCCACCACGGTCAGGCAGGTCGGCTGGGACGCGAGTTCGGCTGCCAGCTCGTTGACCTGCCCGGGCGTGACCGCCTCGACCCTGGCCAGCAGGTCGTCCAGGCCCAGCACGTCGTTGTAGGTGAGTTCCGCCTTGCCGATCCGGGTCATTCGCGATCCGGAGTCCTCCAGGCCGAGCACCATGCCGCCGCGCAACTGGCCCTTGCCGCGTTCGACCTCGTCGGCAGCCAGCCCTTCGGCGGCGACCGAGCGCAGCACCTCGGTCATGATCGAGACCACCTCGTCGGCCTTGCCGGGCTGGCAGCCGGCGTACAGCCCGAACAGGCCGTCCCCGGCGTAGGAGGAGGTGAAGGAGTAGGTGGAGTAGGCCAGGCCGCGCTGCTCGCGGATCTGCTGGAACAGCCGCGAGGACATCCCGCCGCCGATCGCGGTGGTCAGCACCCCCAGGACGAAGCGGCGCTCGTCGAAGCGGGACAACCCCATGGTGCCCAGGACGATGTTGGCCTGCTCGGTGTCGTCGGACACCACGTTGACCGGCCGCGCCGGCGCGGTGTGCAGCCGGCGGTCCGGACGCGGCTCGGCCCCGGAGTCACCGTCGCGGAGCCGGCCGGTGAAGGCCCGGCGCACCAGCTGGACGACCTCGCCGTGGTCGATGTTGCCGGCCACCGACACCACCATCTCCGAGGGCCGGTAGCGGCGGGAGTAGTAGCCGTGGATCTGCTTGCGGGACAGCTGGTTGATCGACTGCTCGCTGCCCAGGATGGACCGGCCCAGCGGCACGTCGCCGAACAGCGCCGCCGAGAACTCGTCGTGCACCAGGTCCGACGGGTCGTCGTCGCGCATCGCGATCTCTTCCAGCACCACGGTCCGCTCGATGTCGACGTCGGCGGCGGCGATCGTGGCGTTGAGCACCACGTCGGCGATGATGTCGACGGCGGTGGGCAGCTGCTGGTCGAGCACGGTGGCGTAGAAGCAGGTGTGCTCCTTCTCGGTGAACGCGTTGAACTCGCCGCCGATGGTGTCCATCGCCATCGCGATGTCCAGCGCTGAGCGGTGCTTGGTGCCCTTGAACAGCAGGTGCTCCAGGAAGTGGCTGGTGCCCGCCACCGACGGCGTCTCGTCGCGCGAGCCGACCCCGACCCAGATGCCGACGCTGGCCGAGCGCACACCGGGCATCGCCTCGGTGATGATGCGCAGGCCGCCGGGCAGCACGGTCCGCTTGATCACGCCGCCGCCTGAGACGGGCAGGGTCCTGGTCTTCGCGCGTGTGCTCACCCGGACAGCCTAGGCGGTGCCGGTCAGCGTCCGCTGTCAGCAGCCAGCACGGCCCGCGCGAGGGCCAGCGTCGCCCGGTTGCCACAGCACCAGACGCACGAGCCCGACTCCACCCGCTGAGCGCAGCTGGGCGATGGCGATCTCCAGGGCAGCGCGCACCGGCCAGCGATAGGCACCCGCCGAGATGAGCGGGAACGCGATGGAACGGGCGCCCAGCTCGGCGGCCACCCGCAGCGACTGCCGGTAGCAGGAACGCAGCAGCTCGCTGCGCTCCTCGGCCTCGGAATGGACCGGCCCGACGGTGTGGATCACCCAGTCGGCCGGCAGCCGGCCGGCCGTGGTGGCCACGGCCTGGCCGGTCGCCAGCCCGTCCGGGTACTCGCCGGCCCGCAACGCCCGGCAGGCCCGCAGGATTTCCGGGCCGCCGCCCCGGTGGATCGCCCCGTCCACCCCGGCACCGCCCAGCAGGCTGGAGTTCGCGGCATTGACGATCGCGGCGACCCGCTGCTCGGTGATGTCGCCTAGCACCAGTTCCAGCGACATCGCCGGCGTTACCGGGCCCGCCGGGCCCAGGCCTGCGGATCGTCGACCATCTTGCGGACGTGTGGCGGCAGCTTGCCGGTCAGCAGTTGCTGCAGCGAGGTCTCGTCCAGCACCTTGCGCAGGCTGGCCCGCACCGCCACCCACAGGCCGGGCAGGTGCTCGGCCAGGCCGGTGTAGTTCATCTCGTCCGGACGCAACCCCCGGACCTCGGCCAGCGGCCCGTCGACGGCCCGGATCACCGAACCGATCGAGATCTCCGAGGCCGGCCGGGCCAGTGCGTAGCCACCGTCGGCGCCACGCATCGACCGGACGATGCCGGCCCGGCGCAGGTCACCGAGGATCGCCTCGACGAACTTGCGGGGCAGCTGCTGCTCGCCCACCACCACGTCGATCTTGACCAGGTTGGGGGCCTGGTCGGCCAGGGCCAGCAGCGCTCGTACCGCGTAGTCGCTCTTCGCCGAGATCTCCACCCCGGCATTGTCGCAAAGTCGGTGGGAGAACTCGGGATTGCTCAGCGAGCGGTCAGCACGCTGGCATGCTGCGCCGGCCGCAGCCACACCCGGCTGCCCACCCGCAGCTCGAGCGCGTCGGCCTGGCCGCGGGTCAGCTGCACGGCGGTGTCGGCCGCCGCCGCGTCCGGCTCGGCGCCGGCTGGACGGCCGACGGAGGCAGCGCCGGGAGCGCCGGCCTGGCCACCGCCGGGACCGGCGACCTGGGCAGTGGCGGGGGCAGCGTCGGCCCGCAGCTCGGCACGCACCTGGTAGCCCACCCGGACCAGCCGCTGCACGCTGGCCGGCACCGCGCCGGCGCTGTCGGCGGTCAGCACCTCGATGTCGTGCGGGCGCACCAGGTGCCCGCCCAGCCGGGTGACCGGGCCGAGGAAGCCCATCACGAAGTCGTTGGCCGGGTGGTCGTAGAGCTCGTTCGGGCTGCCGACCTGCTCGATCCGGCCGTGGTTGATCACCACCAGCGAGTCGGCGACCTCCAGCGCCTCCTCCTGGTCGTGGGTGACGAACACCGTGGTGACGTGCACCTCGTCGTGCAGCCGGCGCAGCCAGTCCCGCAGTTCCTTGCGGACCTTGGCATCGAGTGCGCCGAACGGCTCGTCCAGCAGCAACACCTTCGGCTCCACCGCCAGCGCCCGGGCCAGCGCCATCCGCTGCCGCTGGCCACCGGACAGCTGGGCCGGCATGCGGTCGGCGAACTGCTCCAGGTGCACCAGTTCCAGCAACTCCCGCACCCGCCGCTGGATCTCGGCCTTCGGGCGCTTGCGGATCTCCAGGCCGAAGGCCACGTTGCGGTAGACCGACAGGTGCTTGAACGCCGCGTAGTGCTGGAACACGAAGCCGACGTCGCGGCGCTGGGCCGGGATGCCGGTGGCCTCCACCCCGTCGATCACGACCCGGCCGCTGTCGGCTTCCTCCAGGCCACCGATGATCCGCAGCAGGGTGGACTTGCCGCCGCCGCTGGGGCCCAGCAGCGCCGTCAGCTCGCCGCTGCCGACCTCGAGGGTGACGTCGTCCAGGGCGAGGAAGGCGCCGAACCGCTTGGTGATGTCGAGCGCTTGGATTCCCATTCGCATTCCCCTCCGGAGGAACTGCCTACTTCTTCTCGTTGGGACGGATGATCGAGATGAGGACGATGCACAGCGCGGCCACCGCGATGAGCACCACCGACAACTGGTAGGCGCCCGGTTCGAACTGCTCGGCGCGCTCGTCGACGAGCAGCGTCACCGTCTGGGTCTGGCTGCCGACGTTGCCCGAGACCACCCGCACGGCGCCGAACTCGCCGAGCGTGCGGGCGATGCTGAGCACCACGCCGTAGGCCAGCGCCCACTTGATGGTGGGCAGGGTGATCCGGCGGAACCGCTGCAGCGCGTTGGCCCCGAGGGACTGGGCCGCCTGGTCCTGTTCCAGGCCGGTCTCGGTGAGCACCGGCAGTACCTCGCGCACCACCAGGGGCAGCGACACGAACGAGGTCGCCAGCACCATGCCCGGGGTGGCGAAGATGACCTGCAGGCCGGCGTTCTGCAGGGGCGGGCCGAACCAGCCGGTGGTCCACCCGAAGGCCAGCACCAGCGCCAGCCCGACGATGATCGGCGACACCGAGATCGGCAGGTCGATCGCCAGGTCGAGCAGGGTGCGGCCCCGGAAGCGATAGCGGGCCAGCAGCAGCGCCGCGCCCACCCCGAACACCGTGTTGATCACCACGGCGGACGCGGCCACGATCGCGGTCAGCCGGAACGCGGCGATCGCCTCCGGACCGGTTATGGCGTCGAGGAAGACCGCCGCACCCTGGTCGATGGTGCGCCAGAGCACCAGGCCGACCGGCAGCGCCACCAGCACGCCCACGTAGGCCACCGCCGCCAGCCGCAGCGACCACCGGCTGCCGCTGGTCCGCCGCCGGGCCGGCCGGGTCCGGGAGGCGGCTGGCGCCGGGGCCGGGCGCGGGGGGCTCGAAGTCAGCACGGTCGGCTCAGCCACGGCGCGCCGCCCAGCCGCGCAGGCCGTTGAGCAGGGCCAGCACCAGCACGCTGACCAGCAGCAGCACGGTCGCGACCGCGGCGGCATCGGGCAGGTAGCCGCTCTCGATCTGCTGGTAGATGTACTGCGAGGCGACCTCGGTCCGCGGCAGCTGGCCCGAGATCAGCACCACCGAGCCGTACTCGCCCATCGCCCGGCCGAAGGCCAGCGAGGCGCCCGAGGCGATCGCCGGGGCGATGGCCGGCAGCACGATCCGCACGAAGGTCCGGACCGGGCCGGCGCCCAGGGACGCGGCGGCCTGCTCGGCCTCGGTCTCCAGGGACAGCAGCACCGGTTCGACGGTGCGCACCACGAACGGCAGGGTGACGAACAGCAATGCCACCAGCACCCCCGGCCGGCTGGCGTACCAGGTCACCCCGACCGGGCTGTGCGGGCCGTACAGGGTGGTCAGCACCAGTCCGGCCACGATGGTGGGCAGCGCGAACGGCAGGTCGATGAGCACCTCGAGCACCCGCTTGCCGACGAACTCATCGCGCACCAGCACCCAGGCGATCAGGGTGCCCATCACCGCGTTGACCAGGCTCACCGCGGCGGCGGCCAGCACGGTCAGCCGGATCGCCGACAGCGCCTCGTGCGTGGTGACCGCCGACCAGAAGTCGGCCAGCCCGGCACCCGCGGCCTTGCTCACCACCGCGGCCAGCGGCACCAGGACCAGCAGGCTCAGCCAGAGCACCGCCAGCCCCAGGCCGGTGCCGGAGGTGCGCCCGAGCGGCAGTCGGTCCTGACCCGAGCGGACGGACCGGCGGCGCGGCGGCGCGCTACCGAGGGCCGAGAGCTCAGCCACCGGCCGCGATCTTGGTGACGATTCCGGTTTCCTTGTCGAAGTACTTCTTGTTCACCGCGCTCCAGCCGCCGAGGTCGGCGATGGTCTGCAGCTTGGCCACCGCCGGGAACGGGTTGGCCGGGTCGTTGGCACCGGCCACCGAACCCACCGTCACGCCGTCGAGGGCCGGACGGTATCCCTTGCTGACAAAGATCTTCTGGCCGTCGGCGCTCTGCACGAACGCCAGGAAGTCCTTCGCCGCCTGCGGGGCGGACTTGGTGACCGCGGCCGGGTTCTCGATCAGGATCGACTCGGCGGGCACGATGTAGTCCAGGTTCTGCCCCTTCTGCCGGGCGGCGATTGCCTCGTTCTCGTAGGAGATCAGCACGTCACCGGTGCCGTTGAGGAAGGTCGAGGTCGCGTTGGCGCCGCTGGTCGGCTTGCTGACCACGTTGGCGAAGAACGCCTTGAGGTAGTCCTGGGCCTGCGCCTCGGTGCCGCCGTCGGCCAGCACGTGGGAGTAGGCGGCGAGGATGTTCCACTTCGCCGAGCCCGACGAGCCGGGGTCCGGGGTGACGATCTTGACGCCCGACCTGGTGAGGTCGTTCCAGCCGGTGATGTGCAGCGGGTTGCCCTTGCGCACCGCGATCACCACCACCGACTTCGAGACCAAACCCTTGGTGGGGCCGGAGTTCCAGCCCTCGTCGACGAACTTGGGGACCAGCTTGGTCAGGTCTGGTTCGAGGGAGAACGCCACGTAGTCGGCCTTCTGGCCGTTGCTGACCGCCGCGCTCTGGGTGCCGCTGGCGCCGTAGGACGAGGCCCAACTGATGCCCTTGCCCTTGTCGGTGGCGTCGAAGGCCTCAGTGAGCGCCTCGTAGGCGGGCTTGGGCACCGAGTAGGCCACCAGCGACAGCTTGCCGCCGGACGAGGCGTTCGAGGACGACGAGCAACCGGTCAGGGCCAGGACGGTGGCTGCGGCGGCGGCCAGCAGGACGGTACCGGTGCGGCGGCCAGGG
>JAVEEO010000272.1 GCA_030840415.1 Pseudonocardiales bacterium
CACGATCTCGTCGGCGTTGCGCTCGGCCAGGGTGACGATGCCCCGGTTGGCGATCGGCGACACCAGCGTGTCGGCAACGGCACGGGCGACGGCCAGCGGCGTCTGCGAACCGCCGGGGCCGTCGAAGTGCGCAGCCCCGGCGGCCAGCGATGGAAACTCGGCGCGAACGGCGGAAACGTCGAAGGTCATGTTCGCCACTGTCTCATCCCCGCCCCCGCGGCGGGAATGAGACACCGGCCACTGGCGGCTGCCGGGTAACGTCGCGGCGATGACGACCTGCAGCCTGGTGACCGGGGCCAGCCGAGGCATCGGCGCGGCGATCGCACGCGAGCTGGCGGCGGCCGGGCACCGGGTCGCGGTGCACGCCGGCCGCGACCGGGCCGCCGCCGAACGGGTCCGGGACGCGCTGCCCGGCACCGGCCACCTGGCCGTGACCGGTGACCTCAGCGACCCCGAGACCTGCCAGCGGGTGGTCGCCGAGGCGGTCGAGGGCCTGGGCGACCTGGACGTGCTGGTCAACAACGCCGGGGTGTTCCAGGCACACCCGATCGAGGTCAGCTCCTACGCCGACTGGCAGCAGGCCTGGCGCACGACGCTGGAGCTCAACCTGCTGGCGCCGGCCAACCTGGCCTGGCTGGCCGTCGAGCACCTGCTGCATCGGCCGGCCGGGCCGGCGGGTGGCCGGCTGATCAGCGTCGGCTCGCGTGGCGCGTACCGCGGCGAGCCGAACACCCCCGCCTACGGTGCCAGCAAGGCCGGCTTGCACGCCATGACCCAGTCGCTGGCGATTGCCCTGGCCCCGCACGGGATCCTCGCCGCCGCCGTCGCGCCCGGCTTCGTCCAGACCGAGATGGCCCGCGACGTGCTGGACGGCCCGAGTGGCGACGCGGTGCGAGCCCAGAGCCCTTTCGGCCGGGTGGCCGAACCGGTCGAGATCGCCGCCACCGTCGCGTGGTTGGCCACCGACGCGCCGGTCTGGGTCAGCGGAACGGTGCTGGACGCCAACGGCGCGTCCTACCTGCGCTGACCTCTCCTTCCTGACGGCGAAGAGCCGACCGCACTGGCAACCAGCGTCCGGACAGCGACCGGCCGCCCGCGCGATGCGCGAGCGGCCGGTCCGTGGTGCGTTTTCTTACTGGAGGGAGAAACCGTGCGGTAGTACGGGTGCGGCTTAGTAGACCGACACGCCGTACACCGAGAGCGCCTCGGTGACCGGCTGGAAGTAGGTCGTGCCACCGCTGCTGCAGTTGCCGCTGCCACCGGAGGTCAGGCCGAGCGCCTTGGTGCCGTCGAACAGCGAGCCACCCGAGTCGCCACCCTCGGCGCACACGTTGGTCTTGATCAGGCCGGTGACGGTGCCCTCGGCGTAGTTGACCGTGGCGTTGGTGGCCGAGACGGTGCCGCTGTGCACACCGGTGGTGCTGCCACTGCGCTTGACGGCCTCACCGACGAACGCGTTGGCGGCCGAGGTGATGTCCTGGCTGGTGCCGTTGTACAGGTCGACCGTGCCGGGCGGCACGCTGCCGTTGGTGTACTGCACGATCGCGTAGTCGTTGCCCGGGAAGCTGCTGCCGACCGTGTTGCCGAGGACCGCGGTGTGCGCGGAGTTGGAGTACCAGGTGGAGGCGATGTTGCCGCAGTGCCCGGCGGTCAGGAAGTAGTACGTCGTGCCGGACTTGACGTTGAAGCCGAGCGAGCAGCGGTACTGGCCGCCGTAGATGGCGTCGCCACCGGCGATGTACTTGTGGAAGGTGCCGGCCACCCGCTCGGTGCGGACCGAGGTGCCGAACTTGGAGAGCACGGTGGTCATCTTGGCGAGCTTGGCGCCGGTCACGCTCTGGTCGAGCGACACGACGACCTGGCTGGTCTTCGAGTCGATCGCCCACGCGGTGCCGGGGATGCGCGCCGACTTGTCAAGGGCCTGAACGATGTTGGCGAGCGCTGCCGGCGAGGCGTGCGTCGAGGCTGCCGGGGCAGCAGCCTGGGTTGCGGGGGCGATGAGCAGGGTGCCTGCTGCCAGCGTGCCTGCCGCCACGGCCACAGCGCCGGTGCGGACTGAGATGCGGGTAAATCTCACTACGAGCCTCCTCATAGGAATGAGCGTGCCGGGGGTAGCACGCCCAATGGGGCTCGGCACCTTTCCACTCCCCCATGCCCTGATGGGATGGGCAGGACAGGAGTAGGTGGAAGGCAATTCCGAGGTACCTAGGTTTAGCATGTGAGACGTTATCGGGACAAGCACTACAAACAGAATGACTACACCAGTTCACCTATAGCCCACAAAAACCTGACTACATCCAAACATTGTGCTCACATCGTTCGTACATCGAGGGATGGCAGCGCTTCCGGGCGATCGCGGAGTCGGGACCGGGCACCGGGCGCTCCGTAGGTCTTGCGGGGCAGGACGCTAGTAGACGCTCACGCCGTACACCGCCAGCGGCTCGGTGACCGGCTGGTAGTAGGTCGTGCCACCGGTGGTGCAGTTGCCGCTGCCGCCGGAGTACAGGCCAAGCGCCTTGGTGCCGTCGAACAGCGGGCCGCCCGAGTCGCCACCCTCGGCGCAGACATTGGTCTTGATCAGGCCGGTGACGGTGCCCTCGGCGTAGTTCACCGTGGCGTTGACGGCGGTCACGGTGCCGCTGTGCACGCCGGTGGTGCTGCCGCTGCGCTTGACGGCCTCACCGACGAACGCGTTGGCCGCCGTGGTGATGTCCTGGCTGGCCCCGTTGTAGAGGTTCACGGTCCCGGGGTGACTCACGCCGTCGGCGTACCTGACGATGGCGTAATCGTTGCCCGGGAAGCTGCTGCCGACGGTGGTGCCCACCACCCTGCCGGAAGAGTCGTACCAGGTCCCGGTGAGGTTGGCGCAGTGGCCGGCAATCAGGAAGTAGTAAACGTTGTTGCTGTCGCGCACGTTGAACCCAATCGTGCACCGATTCGTCGAACCGGGGGCCGGGTCGCCACCCTGGTAGGCGGGACGGAAACTTCCAGCCACCCGCTCCACCCGCACCGCACTGCCGAACCCGGACAGCAGCTTGGTGAGCGCGCCGAGCCTGGCGCCGGTCACGGTCTCATCCAGCGACACCACGACCTGGCCCGCCTCCGGGTCGATGGCCCACGCGGTGCCGGGGACGCGCGCGGACCGATCCAGCGCGCCCGTGATGCCGGCCAACTCGGCTGCGCCGCGCCGGACCGACTGCGGACGAGTGCCGGCGGCGCGGACCCGGGCGGTCGCCGCCGCATCGGTGACCGCGGTCGCCCGATGGCCGGCCGCGTCCCGATGAGGGCCGGCGGACCGGGCGCCTAGTTGGGCGGCCGATGCCGCAACAGGCCAAGCTGCAGGGGTGGCGGGGGCAGCAGGGGTGACGGGAGCGCCGAGCAGGGCTCCTGCCATCAACGCGCCGACGGCGACCGCGACCGCGCCGGTGCGGGCAGAACCAGTGATCAGTCTCATTGCAAGCCTCCTCGGGTCGCGGCGGGTCAGTAGACGCTGACGGCGTATACCGACAGTGGTTGGGTCACCGGTCGGTAGTAGGAGTAGCCACCGACCGTGCAGTTGCCGCTGCTGGTGGCCAGCAGACCGATCGCCTTGGTCCCGTCGAAGAGCGGGGCACCGGCATCGCCGGCTTCGGCGCAGATGTTGGTCTTGATCAGGCCGGTGATCGATCCCTCGGCATAGTTGACCGTCACGTTGAGCGCGAGCACGGTGCCGCTGTGCACGCCGACGCTGCCGCTGCGCTTGACCGGTTCTCCCACGTAGGCGCTGGCCGCGGTGAGGATGTCCTGGCTGGTGGTGTTGTAGAGATCCACGGTTCCGGAGCGGCTGACCGTCTGATCGGCGTACTTGACCAGAGCGACGTCGCCTGCTGCCGAACTGACGGTGTTGCCGAGCACCGTGGTGCGGGCGCTGTTGGCGTACCAGACACCCGTCGAGGTGGGGCAGCGGGTCGAGACCAGGAAGTAATAGATGTTGTTGCTGTCGCGGACGTTGAAGCCGAGCACGCACCGCGTTCCCGAGGCGGTGTAGACCCAGTCCCCGCCCTGCGGGCCCGCCGCACTGAGGGCGACGGTGGCCGACGCCGCGGCTTGCGCCGGCGGGGCGGCCTGGCCGGCGGGGGCGGTGAGCAGGACGCCGGCCGCTACGGCACCGGTGGCAAGGGCCACCACCCCGGTGCGAATCGAGTTGCGTGCAGGTCTCATGGCGAGTCTCCTGAGGCAGAAGTGCGCACAAGCGCGTCTGGACCCTTAGGATCTCGCACGAACCAGACAAGTCAAGCAATCGACGCTTTCCGGCGAGCTGACAGGCTCAGCAGTCCACCTTGACGAACCACGAGCTCCACAGGTTGGTCGGCGGCCCGTTGCCGGCCGGTTGTCGCGGGCCCAGCGTCGCCACGTCGGCCTGGCCACCCGGCCACTCGACGCGGACCGCTCCCCCGGCGGTGAGCCCGTCCCAACCGGCCCACCCGACCCGCGCGGTCGCCGCTTCGCCCGGGTCGAGTTCGACGTAGCCGGGAACCGCCAGCTCCAGGGTGATGATCGCGACGGTGTCCAGCGGCTGTCCGTCGACGCCCAGCGGGGTGAGGCTGGGCTTGCCGGACAACCGCACCCGGCGTTCGCCGACATTCCGGGCCTCGAGTTCGCCTTTGAGCGCGTCGCCGTCGGGCAGCCAGGTCAGGGTGAAGGCAACCTCATCGGGGCTGGCCTCGGCGGCTTCGGGTTCTGATTCGGTCACGACTGCCAGCATTCACGCTGGCCGCGAGGGCGGCAAATCGCGCTTGACTGCAACCGCGACTCGCAGCGTTATCCGGGCGTGATCGGTGGCTCGTTATATGAGTGAAAAGTTTGCTGACTGCCATGTCCACCCTCGTGCTGCTGGGCTAGCCTGTGGGCGCCGGTGAAGCAGGATCTGAGATAGCGGGCCGGCGTCACAGAACGGGAGAACTCGATCGTGATTTCCCCGGCGCCGCAAGCAGGTTCTCAGCCGGCTCAGGCCGGCTCCGCCGTCCACCACAACGCACTCACCGAGAAGTACCTGGCGGCATTCGCAGCCAGCGGGATCAGGGCCAGCGAGTTCCACGCCGCCGTCCAGCCGGTCACGGTGGGCACCCACTTCGACGGGCGCTGCCTGACCCGTCCGGGCCTGCTCCAGCACGAGCAGGTACGACGGCTCGGCGCGGACCTGGAAACCCTGTACCGGTGCCTGACCGGGCTGCCCGACCGGTTGTTCGGCGGCGACCTCGGAGCCTTCGCACTGGCCACCGGGGTGCCCCGCCAGCAGGTGGACGCGATCGTCCGGGGCCGTGGCAACGCGCCCAGCCGGCTGTCGCGAGCCGATCTTTACTTCGACGACACCGGCTTCAAGGTGCTGGAGTACAACATGAGCGCGGCGCTGGGCGGCATTGACAGCGGCGGCCTGATCCGGGCCATGCTGGCCCAGCCGTTTCTGGCCGAGTTCGCCGCCGAACACAACCTGGGCTACGTCGACACCATGGTCGAGGTGGCCCAGACGCTGCTGACCGAGTGCGGCGCCGCTCCGGGCAGCCGGCCGACGGTGGCGTTCTGCGACTGGCCGGCCAGCTATCCCGAGCTGGAACCCCAGTTGCACAAGAATGCCGCCGCGCTGACCAGGCTCGGCATGGACGCCTTCGCCTGCCACCTGGGGCAGCTGCGGGTGGACGAGCAGTTCGACGTCTGGCTCGACGAGCGCAAGGTCGACGTCATCTACCGGCTGTTCCTGATCGAGGACCTGCTCGACCCGACCGGACCGGCCCTGATCGAGCCGGTGCTGCGGGCTGCCGAGCGCGGCAAGGTGAAGATCTTCTCGCCGATGGACGCCGAGCTCTACGGCAGCAAGGGCGCGCTGGCGCTGCTGTCGGACGAGGCCAACCGGGGCATCTTCAGCTCCGACGAGCTGGACTGCCTGGACCGGATCCTGCCCTGGACCCGCACCGTCCGTCCGGGCCAGGTGACGATGGACGGGCGCAGCGTGGCGCTGGAGGACTACGCGATCACCGATCGCGAGCAGCTGATCCTCAAGCCGGTGATGCTGCACGGCGGTGCCGGCGTGACGCCGGGCTGGCAGACCGAGCCGGCGGCCTGGGCCGCGCTGCTGCGCGAGTCGATGAACGAGCAGTTCGTGCTGCAGCGCCGGATCCACCCGCACACCGAGCTGTTCCCGTCCGACGACGGCCCGACCGAGTGGCTGCTGGTGTGGGGTGCCTTTCTCGGTGCCCGCGGCTACTCCGGCATGTACCTGCGCGGCGGGCCGGCGGGGCAGCAGAACGCGGTGCTCAACATGGTCACCGGCGCGACCGGCTCCTGCTGCTTCCACGAACTCGGCTGAGCCTGGTCCGCCCGCGGTTCGACAGTCCGCTCAGGTGCCGCGGCGCGCCAGGTCGGCCGCGCCCACCAGGCCGGCCTCCGGGCCCAGCTCGGCCAGCAGGATGTCGGCCGCCGGCCGGAAGCCGCGGCCGGTGAGGCTCTCGCCGAAGGCCTGCCGGGCCGGTGCCAGCAGCAGGTCGCCGGCCTCGGACACCCCACCGCCGATCACGAACACCGTCGGGTCGAGCACCGCCGCCAGATTGGCCAGCCCCCGGCCCAGCCAGCGTCCCATCGCGGTGTAGATCTCCACCGCCGCCGGATCGCCGTCCCGGGCCGCCTCGGTGACCAGCGGACCGGTCAGCCGGTTCAGGTCGCCGCCGGCCAGGCTCATCAGCCGGTGGGCGCCGACCGGTGAGACGTCGGCGAGTTCGCGGGCATCGCGGGCCAGCGCCCGGCCGGAGGCGTACATCTCCCAGCAGCCCCGGTTCCCGCAGGCACACCGGCGGCCGTCGGGCACCACGCTCATGTGCCCGTACTCGCAACCCACCCCGTACGCGCCGCGGTAGAGCGCGCCGTCGACCACCAGGCCGCCACCGATCCCGGTGCCCAGGGTGACCATCACCGCCACCCGGGCGCCGCGGGCCGCGCCGTAGCGGTACTCGGCCCAGGCCGCGGCGTTGGCGTCGTTCTCCACCAGCACCGGCACCCCGATGGCCTCGGCCAGCGCGTCGCGCAGCGGCTCGTCTCGCCAGGCCAGGTGCGGGGAGAACAGCACGGTGGCCCGGTCGTTGGCGATCCAGCCGGCGGCGCCGATGCCGACCGCCGAGACCTGGTGCCGGGCCGACAGCTCGTTGACCGCCTCGGCGATCACCGCCTCGGTCCGGGCGACATCGACACCCGGCGTCGGGCGCCGGGTGCTGTCCAGCACCCGGCCCTGGTCGTCCACCACCCCGGCGGCGATCTTGGTGCCGCCGATGTCCACCCCGATCGCGAGCGGCATCAGCCGGTCTCGACGCGCTTCTTCAGCTCCTTGAGCGCGGTGTCCATCACGACCTTCTCGGCCTTGCGCTTGAGCATGCCCAGCATCGGCATCGCCAGGTCGACGGCGAGGTTGTAGGTCACCTCGGTGGCGCCGGCGCCGGTGGGCGCGAGGGTGTACGAGCCGCGCTGGGACTTCTGCATCTGCCCCTGCACCAGCGTCCAGGACACCTTGGAGTCGCCGTCCCAGGTGTAGGCGAGCTCGTAGTCGTCGCGGATCACGCCCGCGTCGATCTTGAACGCGACCTGCTTGGCCCGGCCGTCCGTGCCCGGCACGGTGACCTCGGCGGACTTCACCGACTTGGCCCACTGCGGGTAGGCGGGGAAATCGGCGATCACCGCCATCACGGCGGCCGGAGCTGCGTTGATGGTGATCGACTGGGTTGACTCATCGGCCATGGGCGAAGGTTACCGCCGGGTTCGCCCGCGGCACCCGGCCGACCCGCGCATTGGTCCGCACCCGGCTGCCGGCGATCGGACTCAGTCGCCGGCCTGGCCGCCCGCCGCTGGACCGGCTTCCAGGCTGTCCTTGAGCTGCCAGAACACCTGCTTGGCCTGCCAGCCGGCCCGTCGGGTCAGCCGGCGCGCCACCCGGTCGGCCAACTGCTCGCTGCCCACCGGTGCCAGTCGCAGGAAGTGGTGCAGGATGACCCCGTCCTTGAACGGCTCCAGCCAGATCTCCACCGTCCCGGTCAGTGCCGGCCAGCCGGCGGCCGGGACCGGACCGGCCGCGAACTGCATCCCCTTCAATCCCCGGTCCCGGGTCACCGTCAGGCACAGGTAGGGCCACCAGCGCGGCCAATTCGCCGGCTCGCGCACCACGGCGGAGACTGTCTCTGGCGACGCGTCGATCCAGGTCTCGTCGATCAGGTGGACTTGCGGCTGCATTGCGGCAGGATGACACGCGAGGCAGCCGCCGGTGGGACTACCCTGCCGCCGGACTACCTTTTTCCACAGCACCTTTTCTTCGGCAACGACGGGCATCCGAGAACGATGGGCACCACAGACCCAAGGCGAGAGGCGAACGAGTGCGTGAGCTGACCATCCCCAGCGCCGGGACACCTCCGCAGAACAATGCGGCCCAGTACGTCTTCGACAACGCCCGGACGCGTCCGGAGCTGGTGTCGTTGAAGGTCCGCGGTTCCGGCGGCTGGAGCGAGGTGACGGCCGCGCAGTTCGCCGAGCAGGTGCTCGGCGTCGCCCGCGGGCTGATCGCGGCCGGGGTCCAGGCCGGTGACCGGGTCGCGCTGATGAGCAAGACCCGCTACGAGTGGACGCTGTTCGACTTCGCGGTGCTGTCCGTCGGTGCCGTCGTGGTGCCGATCTACGAGACCTCCACGGCCGAGCAGGTCGAGTGGATCCTGTCCGACTCCGAGGCCCAGGCGGTGATCGTCGAGACCGCCTCGCACCACGCGCTCGTCGAGCAGGTGCGCGGGAGCACTCCGCTGCTGCGCCACGTCTGGCAGATCGACGACGGTGCGGTCGACCAGCTGATCGAGGCCGGCGCCGGCATCGACGCCGAGCAGGTGCACTCCCGGCTGGCGGCCAGCAAGCCCGATGACCTCGCCTCGCTGATCTACACCTCGGGCACCACCGGCCGCCCCAAGGGTTGCGAGCTGACCCACCTGAACTTCCTGTCCGAGGTCTCGGAGGTCGCCAGCGGGCTGGGCAACCTGTTCAACGCCAACACCTCCACGCTGCTGTTCCTGCCGATCGCGCACGTGTTCGGCCGGGCCATCGAGATGGGCGCCATCGCCACCGGGTGCACCCTGGGGCACACCGCCGACATCAAGAACCTGATCGCCGACTTCGCGGTGTACCAGCCGACCTTCGTGCTGAGCGTCCCTCGGGTGTTCGAGAAGGTCTACAACACCGCCAAGCAGCGCGCGCACGCCGACGGCAAGGGCAAGATCTTCGACCGGGCCGAGACGGTGGCGATCAGGTACTCCGAGGCGGCCGACAACGGCGGCGCCGGGTTTGCGCTGCGGTTGCAGCACCGGGTCTTCGACAAGCTGGTGTACTCCAAGCTGCGGGCCGCCCTCGGCGGCCGGTGCACCGCCGCCATCTCCGGCGGCGCGCCGCTGGGTGCCCGGCTCGGGCACTTCTTCCGCGGCATCGGCGTGACGATCTACGAGGGCTACGGCCTGACCGAGACCACCGCCGGGGCCTGCCTCAACGTGGAGGACAACATCAAGGTCGGCTCGGTCGGCCGGCCGGTGGCCGGCATGAGCGTCCGGATCGCCGAGGACGGCGAGATCCTGCTGGCCGGACCGGTGGTCTTCGACGGCTACTGGAAGAACCCGGCCGCCACGGCTGAGGCGCTGGAGGACGAGGGCGGCAAGACCTGGTTCCACACCGGCGACATCGGCGAGATCGACGCCGACGGCTTCGTCACCATCACCGGACGCAAGAAGGAACTGATCGTCACCGCCGCCGGCAAGAACGTGGCGCCGGCGGTGCTGGAGGACCGGGTGCGGGCGCACTGGCTGGTCAGCCAGTGCCTGGTGGTCGGTGACCAGAAGCCGTTCATCGCGGCCCTGATCACCCTGGATCCGGAGTCGCTGCCGACCTGGGCGGAGAAGGCCGGCAAGCCCGCCGACACCGACCCGGCCGAGCTGGCCCGCGACCCGGAGCTGCGCGCGGAGATCCAGCACGCCGTCGACGAGGCCAACAAGGCGGTCTCGCACGCCGAGGCGATCAAGAAGTTCACCATCCTGACCACCGACTGGACCGAGGCCGGCGGCCAGCTCACCCCGTCGCTGAAGCTCAAGCGCAACCTGGTGCTGACCGAGTGCGCCGACGACATCGCGGCGCTGTACTCCGGAGCCGGCCGGGACTGACCCGTCTACCGGCTTGCCGGCCTGGCTGTAGCCGCTACAGCTGCAGCAGGCCGGCCAGCCGGTCGGCCATGGTGTTCCACTGCCAGGACTGCTCGGTCCACTGCCGGCCGGCGGTGCCCATCATGGCGGCCCGTGCCGGATCGGCGAGCAGGCCGCCGACCTGGTGGGCCACCGCCGCCACGTCCCGGCCGTCCACCACCAGCCCGGTGATGCCCTGGCGCACCGTGTCCGGCGCGCCGCCGGAGTTGCCCGCCACCACCGGCAGGCCGGTCGCCGACGCCTCCAGGTAGACGATGCCCAGCCCCTCGACGTCCATTCCGAACCTCCGGGTCCGGCACGGCATGGCGAAGACGTCCCCGGCCGCGAAGTGCTCGGGCAGCTCCCCGGCCGGCACCGGGCCGGTGAACACCACCCGGTCTGCCACCCCGGCCTGCCGGGCCAGCGCGCGCAGCCGCTGCTCGTACGGGCCGCCGCCGACGATCAGCAGCGCCGCCTGGTCCACCCTGGCCGCGATCGCCGGCATCGCCTGGATCAGCACGTCCTGGCCCTTGCGGGGCACCAGCCGGGACACGCACACCACCACCGGCCGGCCGGCCAGGCCGTACCGCTGCCGGACCGCGTCGCCGGCGACCGAGGGTGCGAAGGCAGCCACGTCCACGCCGGGGGTGAGCTGCACCAGGGTGGCGTGCGGGCCGAAGGCGCCGGCCAGCCGCTGCCGGGTGTACTCGGCCAGATAGGTCACCACGTCGACCTGGTTGCCGATTCGCCGCAACGCCTGCCGCGCTCCCGGCAGCATCGCCCAGCCCGCCTCGTGCCCGTGGCTGCTGGCCACCATCCGCCGCACGCCGGCGCGGCGCAGCGATGCCGCCAGCAACCCGAGCGGCGCGGACGCCCCGAACCACACCGCGGTGCTGCCGAAGTCCTCGCGGGCCTGCAACACCCGCCGGCGTGCCGTCGGGGTCGGGACGAGCAGCCCGCCCGGATGCCGGCGGACCGGGAAGCCCTGCTCGGCGTCGAACGCCGCCGCACCCGGATGGTCGGAGGCGTAGACCGCGACCTGGTCGGCCGGCAGCCGCCGGGCCAGCTCGTGGACGAAGGACTGGATGCCGCCCTGCCGCGGCGGGAAGTCGTTGGTGACGATCAGCAACCGGCGGGGGCTCATCGCAGCCGGCCGATCAGGTAGGACCGCCAGGCGGCCGTGAAGGCGGCCGGATCGGTGCGCAGCACCTGGCGCAGCCCGAGCGCCACCGCGGTGGCGGGATCGGTACGGGCAGCCGCGGCCACCACCCGGTAGAACCCCACCAGGCCGGCCTGACCGGCCCGGGCGGCGATCAACCGGCAGGCCAGCCAGGACTGCTCGTAGGCCTGCGGCAGCCGGCTGCCACCGGCGAAGTCGGCCGCATCCGGCAGTGCCGCCGGTACCCGGCCGGCCCGCACGTCGGCGGCCAGTTCGGCGGCGATGGTCCGGTCCGGCAGGCGCGAGTCGAGGTTGCCGACGTAGTCGGCCAGTCCCTCGATCAGCCAGGTCGGCATCTGGTCGGAGGTGACGGCCCGGGTGGCGACATGGGTCAACTCGTGCCCGATCACCAGCCGGCGGCCGGCCGCGTCCAGCCTCGCCAGATTGGCCGGGTTGAGCACGATCCGGCTGCCCAGCACGGTGCCGTCGCCGCTTACCTGGTCCGCCACCGCCACCGCGGCCAGGTCGGAGCTGTCGGCCTGGTCGCCCGTGACCGCGGCGAACTCCGCTGCGGTGTCGGGGATCAGCACCGCGATCCGGTCGTTCCAGTCGCTGCCCCAGACCTTCTTGACCAGCGGCAGCGACCGTTCCACCAGCCCGGCGTACACCGCCAGGTCCTGGCGGTGCGCGGGATGGGCCAGCACCAGGGTGTGCGGACCCCGCCGGGCCAGCAGCTGCCCGAAGTCCCACGGCCCGCGCCAGGAGGCACCCCCGACCGTGGCCGCGTCGTCGTCGGCGGCGAGCTTCCAGTCGGCCCCACGCCGGACCCCGGTCAGCCACAGCTGCTTGGCGGTGGGGCCCGGATCGACGCCCGACAGCGCGTACTGCAGCTCGACGTGCACGATCACCACCGCGGCACCCAGCCGGGCCGCCGCCGGAGCCAGCACGGTGGCATCGGTGACCGGTGCGACCAGGACGTAGCGCCAGGTGTCCAGCGGCACCTGGGCCAGGTTGGCGAACACCTGCCGCTGCCGGCCGGCGTAGCCGGTCGACGCTGGCGCGGAGTCCAGGTCGGCGGCCCAGGCCCCGGCGTCGCGCCCGAGCAGGGCACCGGCATGCCGGTGCAGCACCGCCAGCACAGCGGTGACACCGGCCGGATCGGGACTGCCGACAGCGGGCTCCCGCGGCCGGGACGAACCGTCGCGAGCGTGCTGGACTCCCACGATGCCCAGCACCGCGAGCGCGGCAACCAGTACCGTCGCCAGCTCGGTTGCCAGCCGCCGGCCCGGGCGTCGGGACGGCCGAACGGGCGGGACCGTTACCGGTTCCCGCCCGTTCGCCTCAGCTGGCTGGTTCACCCGACCCGGGTGGCCCCTGAGTAATCACTCATGTAGGACAGCGGCGACATCTTCACCACGTCGCCGGTCGTCGGGGCGTGGATCATCATGCCGTCGCCGACGTAGATGCCGACGTGATAGGCCGGCGATCCGAAGAACACCAGGTCACCGGGCCGCAGATCGCCACGGCTGACCGGCGAGCCCACGCCGTGCTGGGCGGCGGCGCTGTGCGGCAGGCTGACCCCGGCGGCCCGCCAGGCCCAGGCGGTCAGGCCCGAGCAGTCGAAGGAGCCTGGGCCGCTGGCGCCGTACTGGTAGGGCTTGCCGAGCTGGGCACGAGCCGCGGAGACGGCCGCACCGGCGCCCTGCGAGACGTGCGGGGCGGCGGGCATCGCCGCCGCGACGGTGGCCGCCATCGGGGCCGAAGCCGCCACTGCCCGGGTGACCACCCGCGCGACGGTCGCTGCCGTCGGCTGCGGTACCGGGTTGTAGTACTTGGCCCGCTCGGCGGCGGTCAGGGTGGCCAGCAGCGCCTTGTACTTGGTGACCTGCCGGGCGAGCTCAGCCTGCCGCTTGGCGATCAGGGCCCGCTTGGCGACGGCGGTGGTCACCGCGTCCTTGGCCCTGGCTGCCGCCGCGTTCGACGTCGCGATCGCCTTGCCGGCGGTCAGCGCGACCACGCTCTGGTGTTGGGTGAGCAGGTTCATCGACTGGATCGTCTGCAGGTAGCCGTCGGTGGAGCTGCTGGCCAGCAGGGCGGCGGTCCGGCTGAACGAGGCGGCCTTGTACTGGGAGGCCAGCGAGGCGGCTAGCTGACGCTTCGCGGTGCGCGCCGCGAGCTCGGCGGTAGCGGCGGCCCGGGTTGCCTCGGCGGCTGCCCGCTGGGCGGTCCGGACGTCGATCTGGGTCTGGTTCAGCTGCTCGGCCAGCTTCTCACTGGTCTTGGCCAGGTCATGCAGCTTGGCAGTGACCTGGGCTTTGGTCTTGGGAGCGTCCGAGTGCGGAACCGCTTGGGCTGCCAGCGGGGCCACCAGCAGGGCGCCGGTGACAATCAGGGAGGTAACGACGGTACGGCTGAGCCGCGTAATACGAGTCAACGCCACTGTTGGCGAAACTCCTCTTCCACTCGACCGCCTACCGAGTTAGCTGTCGGGTTCGGGCTTGGAAGTTGCCCTACGGAACGTAGGTGTACCGAGCGTGTGCGAGCACGCCCCGTACTGCTCCGATTCACCCCAGAAAACCTGGGTCCCCGGTTCGGCGCACAACGGCGACTTCGGGCTTGGTAGCTAACGAGGTCACTGCTGAGCGAGTGCCGACTCGGCGGTTCTTCCGGTGCCTCCCGTCGGGAGGCGGCAGCCGGAAGATCTCGGAAAGGTTACGTGACGCTCGGGTGCTTCGGCAATCGGAACCGACCGTGTCGCGGTGGCAATTCTCACGGCGATGTAACAAATCAGGCAATAGCGGTCCGGCTGGCAGGCGGTTCCTGCGGCGGCCCGGTCGGCACCAGGCGCAGCGGCGGCAGCAGCCCGCCGCTGGCCAGCGCACCGAGGGCGTCCTGCTCGGCACTGTCGAGCTCCACCGCACCGCGCCGCGGCCCGAGCAGCACGGCTACCACGCAGTCGCCGCAGCTGATGTCGCGGGCAGCGCAGTTGTCGCAGTCGATAAGCATCTGACTCTCCACTCTCTCGCCCGGCGGCGGATGTTTCCGCGGGTGTGCACACCGTAGGAACAGCCTCTGACAGTTTTGGCGGGGTCCGCTCCCGGAGGACGGAATCCTCGCGCCCGGCAGCGGCTGACCCGGGCCGAGGGGAGCGTGACCGGTACCGGGTTGCGCGCCGCTCGGTACTATCGTCACA
Organism: Pseudonocardiales bacterium; assembly: GCA_030840415.1. Taxonomy (GTDB): domain Bacteria; phylum Actinomycetota; class Actinomycetes; order Mycobacteriales; family Jatrophihabitantaceae; genus Jatrophihabitans_A. Next base: position 14,570 of record JAVEEO010000272.1, read on the forward strand.
CCCTATCGCTAACGTGTTCGATTGTGACCACGATGACCACGGGCCAACTCAGCCTCGACACCCTCGATGACAGCCTGGGTGAGCCGCTGCTGGCGACCACCTTCGTCGTGGTTGACCTCGAGACCACCGGCGGCGCCTCGGGTACCGACTCCATCACCGAGATCGGCGCGGTCAAGGTGCGCGCCGGCGAGGTGCTCGGCGAGTTCGCCACCCTGGTCGACCCGCAGACCCCGATCAGCCCGTTCGTCAGCGTGCTCACCGGAATCACCGACTCGATGGTCTCGGGTGCGCCCACCATCGACTCGGTACTGCCCTCGTTCCTGGAATTCGCCGCCGGTGCGGTGCTGGTGGCGCACAATGCCCCGTTCGACATCGGCTTCCTCAAGGCCGCCTGCATCCGTCAGGAGCGCCGCTGGCCCGGCCCGGCGGTACTGGACACCGCGCTGCTGGCCCGCCGGGTGCTGACCCGCGACGAGGTGTCCAACTGCAAGCTGAGCACGCTGGCCGCCTTCTTCCGATCGACCACCACGCCCAATCACCGGGCGCTGTTCGACGCCCGCGCCACCGTGGACGTGCTGCATGCCCTGATCGGCCGGCTGGGTGGGCTGGGGGTGCACTCGCTGCCCGAGCTGCGCGCCTTCACCTCCCAGGTCACCGATGCCCAGCGTCGCAAGCGGCACCTGGCCGACGGGCTGCCGCACTCCCCCGGGGTCTACCTGTTCAACGACGCCGAGGGCCGCACGCTCTACGTCGGCACCAGCAAGGACCTGCGCACCCGGGTCCGGCAGTACTTCGTGGCCTCGGAGACCCGCAGCCGGATGGGCGAGATGGTGGGGCTGGCCGAATCGGTCTCCTCCATCGTGTGCGCGCACCCGTTGGAGGCCCAGGTGCGCGAGCTGCGCCTGATCACCTCGCTCAAGCCGCGCTACAACCGGCGGTCCAAGCACGGCGACCGGACGATCTGGCTCAAGCTCACCCGGGAACCCTTTCCCCGGTTGTCGATCGTGCATCAGCGCCGGCCCGACGGCGCCCAGTACTTCGGCCCGCTGCGCTCCACCAGGCACGCCGAGCAGCTGCGGGACGCGATCCACGACGCGGTGCCGCTGCGGCAGTGCACCGACCGGCTCAGTCCGGGCCGGTCGGTCCGCAGCGCCTGCGTCCTCGCCGGCATCGGCAAGTGCGACGCGCCCTGCGAGGACGGGTTGACCCCCGATGCCTACGCCCGGCTGGTGGAGACGGTCGTGCAGGCCTGGCAGGCCGACGTCGCACTGCTGATCGAACCGCTCCGGCTGCGGCTCACGGCGCTGTCGGCGACCCAGCGCTACGAGGAGGCAGCCGTCCTACGCGACCGGATCGCCACCCTGGTGCGCAGCTGCGCGCGGATGCAGTCGCTGGTCTCGCTGACCAGGATCGCCGAATTGGTCGCCGCCCGTCCGGACGGCGACGGCGGCTGGGAGCTGGTGGTGATCCGGCACGGCCGGTTGGTCGGGGCCGAGGTGGCCGCTCGCGGCGTGCCGCCGATGCCGATGGTGGCCACCCTGCTCGAGTCCGCCGAGGTCGTCGAGGCGACGTCGGAATCGGCGACCCTGGCCACCGCCGCCACCGTCGAGGAGACCGAGCTGCTGCTGCGGTGGCTCGACCAGCCCGGCACCCGGCTGGTCTCGGCCAGCGACCCGTGGACCTCGCCGGCCGCCGGTGCCGCCCGGCTGCGCAGCTGGCTGGTCTCGGCCGACGGGGCCCGGCGCAGCGCCCAGCCGTTCGCCGACCGGCGCCGGCTTCCCGTTGTGCACCAACCAAACCGGTCCAGCTCTAGGATCAGCGCATGATCACCACCATCGTCATGGTCAAGGTCGCGGCGAACCGGATTCCCGAGGTCGCCCAGGCGATCGCGGACGTGGCGGGGGTCAGCGAGGTCTACAGCGTCGCCGGCGACGTCGATCTGATCGCGATCGTCCGGGTCCGCGAGTTCGACCAGATCGCCGACGTCATCGCCGGCCGGCTGAGCCGGATCGAGGGCGTGCTGAGCACCGACACCCACGTCGCCTTCCGGGCCTACTCCCGCCACGACCTGGAATCGGCTTTCTCGATCGGCCTACCCGCCCCGGAGTAGCCGCAGGGAGCACGATCCTCCCAGCCAGGGCTACCGGCTCCGCTCCTGCTCGGTCCGCAGTTGCCGGCTCAGTTCGATCCACCCGTGCAGCAACCGCTCGGCGGCGCCGTCGTCGATGGCGGCGGCGGCGATCGGCAGGCCGTGCCGGACGGCCGCCTCGGCCGAGCCCAGCACGCCGTCGAAGGCGGCGATGGCCGCGGCCGCGTTCAGCAACACCGCATCGCGCACCGGCCCCGGCTCGCCGGCCAGCAACCGCCGGACCACCTCGGCGTTGAACGGCGCCGAGCCACCCCGCAGCGCCTGCGGGTCCACCGGGGCGATCCCGACCGCCGCCGGATCCAGCACGTCGGGGCGCACCTCGCCGTCGGACACCAGCCAGACCTGGGACGTGGTGGTGGTGGTCAGCTCGTCGAGGCCGTCGTCGCCCCGGAACACCATGCCCCGGTCACCCCGGTCGGCCAGCACCTGGGCCATCACCGGCGCCATCTGCCGGTCGTACACCCCGATCGCCGCGGCGACCGGCCGGGCCGGATTGGTCAGCGGACCGAGGTAGTTGAACGCGGTGGGGACGCCGAGCTCACGCCGCGGCCCGCTGGCGTGCCGCATCCCGGCGTGGAAGATCGGCGCGTAGCAGAAGCCGATGCCCACCCGGGCCACGGTGGCCAGCACCCCGGCGGCCGCCAGGTCGATGGCCACTCCGAGTTCTTCCAGCACGTCGGCGGTGCCGCAGGCCGAGGACGCCGCCCGGTTGCCGTGCTTGACCACCGCGCGGCCCGCTCCGGCGGTCACCAGGGCCGCCATCGTCGAGATGTTGACGGTCTGGGCCCGGTCCCCGCCGGTGCCGACCACGTCCACCGCCGGCTGGTCGAGAGCCACCGGCGCGGCGCGGGCCAGCATGCTGCGCACCAGGCCGGCCAGCTCGGCCGGAGTCTCGCCCTTGGCGCGCAGCAGCACCGCGAACGCCGCCAGCTGGGCCGGGGTCGCCTCGCCGGCCATGATCTCGGCCATCGCCCAGGCGGTCTCGTCGGCCGACAGCGACTGGCCGCGCATCAGCTGCGCGAGCAGGTCCGGCCAGGCCGGCTGGCGAGCCGGCGTGGTCACGGGCAGGACCGCATGCGAAGGCCGGTCCGTCAGCGCACGACGGGGATGGCGGTGTCCCGGGCGCGCAACGTCTCGGCGACGGTGCGCGCGGTCAGCACCGGATCGATCGGGCGCACCAGGATGGCA
>JAVEEO010000365.1 GCA_030840415.1 Pseudonocardiales bacterium
ACACCGGTCAGACGCGGGGCGCCTTGATGACGTACCCCGCGCCTCGGATGGTGTGGATCAGTTTGGGCTCGACCGAGTCGACCTTCTTGCGCAGGTACCCGATGTAGAGCTCGACGATGTTGGACAGGCCCTGGAAGTCGTACTTCCACACCCGGTCCAGGAACTGGGCCTTGGACAGCACCACCCGCTCGTTGCGCATCAGGTAGCGCAGCAGCTCGAACTCGGTGGCGGTCAGGTGGATCTCCTCGCCGGCCCGGGTCACCTCGTGGCTGTTCTCGTCCAGTTCCAGGTCGGCGACCCGCAGCACGCCGTCCCGGTCGGACTCGGCCTGGGTGCGGCGCAGCACCGCGTTCACCCGGGCGAGCAGCTCCTCGACGCTGAACGGCTTGACCACGTAGTCGTCGGCCCCCGAGCGCAGGCCGGCCACCCGGTCGCTGGCGCCGTCGCGGGCGGTCAGGAAGATCACCGGGACGGCCGAGCCGGCCGCGCGCAGGTGCTGCAACACCGCGTGGCCGTCCAGGCCCGGCATCATCACGTCCAGCACCACCAGGTCGGGGTCGTACTCGGCGACGGCCGCCAGCGCGGAGTTGCCGTTGTCGGCGGTCACCGCCTCGTAGCCGTCGAAGCGCAGTGCCGAGGCGACCAGGTGGACCACGTTCTCCTCATCGTCGACCACCAGCACCCGGCGCTTGGCGCGGGCCGCGGTCTGAGCGGTGGCAGGAGATACCGAGGTGGTGGACATTCCCCCAGGGTCGCGCGTCCGGCTAGGCACCGCCTTAGCTTTCACTGTGCGTCGGCTGTGCGCCAGCCCTGCCTGGCAGAGCCCCCGCCGGGCAGGCCGGCGACCGGTCAGCCGGCCGCGCGCGTCAGCCCGATCCGGTGAGCCCCGGCCCGCCGAGGCCCGGCCCGACGCGCCCGTCGAGGGCCGCGTCGTCCAGCGCCGGCTCGCCACCGGCGATCGCCGGCGCGGCGGGTGCCACGATCTCACCGCCCCGGGTTCGCACCCACTGCCAGGACGGCGGCAGGCAGGTCAGCACCAGCGCCAGCAGCGAGGCGCCCAGCACCACCGCCGGTACCTGGGGCTCGCCGGAGGCGGAGTCCAGCAGGAAGTCCAGCGCGACGCCGAAGGTCAGCGCCTGGCCGGCCGCGAACACCCAGCGGTCCCAGCCGTTGAGCAGCCGCCCCATCCCCCACAGCACGAAGATCAGGTAGCCGAGCGCGATCAGGCCAGCCAGCAGTTCGCCGGAACGGCTGTCGGTGATGTCGGGCTGGTCGACTCCGACGAAGGCGCCGTGGGCGATGAACAGGAACGAGTACACGATCAGGAACGGCACCACCACGGTGCCGGCCGCCACCGCGCCGATCACGGTGGGCGGCGTGCTCCGCGGATCGGGCTCGGTCATCGACGCCTCCCTCCGGTGCGCGCGCTGGATACTGTGAAACCTAGCGTGGCGCCAACCGGGTCGGGGTGCAACCGGGCCGTGCCGCGGTGCGAGCCTCCAGCCGCCCGGACAGCAGCGCGATCGCCAGTCCCGCCAGCGCCAGCAGGGCACCCACCCGGCTGGGCCATTCGTAGCCGAGCCCGTGGTCCAGCACCAGGCCGCCGATCCAGGCACCCAGGGCATTTGCCAGGTTGAGGGTGGAATGGTTCAGCGCGGCGGCCAGCGACTGGCCCTCGCGGGCGACGTCCATCAGCCGGGTCTGCAGGATCGGCACCAGCACCGAGCCGGTGATGCCGAAGACGAACACCGCCAGGATCGCGCCGGGCACGGTGCGCACGGCATAGCCGAAGCCGAACAGCACCGCCGCGGTGGCCAGCAGCCCGCCGTACAGGCTGGGCATCAGCGACCGGTCGGCCAGCCGGCCGCCGAGCAGCACGCCGACCGTCATGCCGACGCCGTACACCGCCAGCAGGCCGGTGACCGCGGTGGCGCTGACGTGTGCCAGGGTCGTCATGGTCGGGGTGATGTAGGAGTAGGTGGCGAACATGCCGCCGAAGCCGACCGTCCCGGTGAGCAGCGCCAGCCATACCTGGCCGTGCCGCAGTGCGCTGAGCTCGGTGCGCATCGTCAGGCCCGGCTCGGCCGGCCGGGCCGGGATCCACAGCAGCACCGCGGCCAGCGTCAGCATGCCCAGCACCCCGACCAGCCCGTACGGCCAGCGCCAGCCCCACTGCTGGCCGATCAGGGTGGTCAGCGGAACGCCGACGACATTGGCGACGGTCAGCCCGGCCAGCATCATCGACACCGCCCAGGCCCGCCGGTTGGGTGGCACCAGCGACGCCCCGACCAGCGCGCCGATCCCGAAGAAGGCCCCGTGCGGCAGGCCGGACAGGAACCGGGCCGCCAGCAGGGTGGAGTAGCTCGGCGCCAGCGCGGAGGCGAGGTTGCCGAGCGCGAAGGCGGCCATCAGCCACCAGAGCAGCCGCTTGCGGGGCAGCCGGGCACCGAAGGCGGCGATCAGCGGCGCGCCGACCATGACGCCCAGGGCGTAGGCCGAGATGACGTGACCGGCCTGTGGGATCGAGATCTGGATGCCGTCGGCGATGTTGGGCAGCAGCCCCATCGAGACGAACTCGCCGGTGCCGATGGCGAAGCCGCCGATCGCCAGCGCCAGGATGGCCAGCGTGGCGCGCCGGTTGGCGGCGGGGCTGTCCGGACCCCCGGGATTGTCCGGACTAGCGGTCTTGTCCGGACTGGCGATGTCGTCCGGAGTCGCCGGCGTTCCGGCGGTCGGCTGGGCGGTGGCTGCGTCGATCACGTGTCGTTGCAGCACCCGGACGGAGCCGATTGTTCCCGGGGCAGGCGGAAACCACAGGGACCGTCCGGGTCAACAGGCCGGCAGGCCGCCGAAATAGCCCACCGTGAAGCGCTGGATGCGCTCCAGCGCCGTGGTCTGGTGCGCGCCGTACGCCTTGTCGGAGGGCACCAGCTTGATCACCGCCGAGGTCGCCTCGTCCATGTCCGGCGGGGACAGTTGGAAGTCCTGCGAGCCGCCGCTGTTGATCGAGGCGGTGAACGCCCCGCTGTAGCAACTGGCTGCCAGCAGCGCGTCCTTGTCCTGGGTCGAGGCGTGGAACAGCTGGGCCCGTACCGCCATGCTCCAGCCGTAGACGAACAGCATGCCCAGCGAGTAGTCGGCCGGTGCGTTGTCGACCAGGATGATCTTGCCCGTGGCCTTGTCGATCCGCTTGTCCGGCAGGCTGTTGTAGGCCTGTCGGGCGAACTGGTCGGTGAAGTAGACGTCGTTGCCGTCCGGGCAGTAGTCGAACTCGCTGACCTGGGAATTCGGGCAGGCCGGGTTGCTGGTCTCGTCCACGCCGACATCGCGCCACTGCCCCTTCACCGAGGCCGCCGCCGTGGTCCAGAACCTGTTCAACTCCAGTTGCAGGCTGGTGCCGTCCGGCGAGGCCGGTCTCGGATCGATGATCTGGTCATACGGCAGGTTGCCGCGCTGCAGGTAGTCCACGTCGGAGGTGAACGGGCGCTCGGTGAACTGGCGCTGCGCGAACCGGTCTCCGAAGCAGTAGCCGGCGCCGTTGCCGATCCCGTCGGCCATCGCCGACAGCCGGTCGAAGCCGTTGCCGTGCGAGATCTGCTCGGTGCTCACCGGCGGCGGGTCACGCACCTGCAGGTAGCCCAGCAGGGTGGCCTCCAGTTGCCGCTGGTCGACCGACACGTGCGCGGTCTTGCCGTCCTGGGCGGTGCGGATGAAGGCACCGGAGACGCAGTCGGCCTGGGTCTCGGTGACGATGGTGGCCGGGCGGCCCTGGGAGGTGCCGGACCCGGCGCCGAAGACGCCCAGCCGCTGTTGGATGGCGTGGCCCCACTCGTGCGCGATCACCGCGGTGATCATGAAGGTGCCGTACTTGGCGGCCAGTTGCGCCACCAGGTGGTCGGGGTTGCGGTCATAGACCACCGAGTCGTCGGCGGTGCAGTAGAAGGCGTTGTTCACCGCCGCCTCCGGGTCCTGGCGCAGGCAGGCGTTGCGGGCCAGCGCGCCGGTCACCTTCGTCCCGTCCACGGAGTAGATGCCGCCGGTCAGCTCCGGGTAGGGCCGGCCCCCGGAGAGCTGCGGGTAGTTGGTGCGCCAGAACGCCTGGACGTCGGCGATGGCGTTCTTGACCTCCTGGTCGAAGCTGGTGTGCCCGTCGTTGACGACGCTGACGTCGGCGTCGGTCGGCGACCGGGTTGCCGTGGAGGTGGCCGAGTCGGTGCTGTCGGGCGGCTGCAGCGAGACGTCGCAGGCCGCGAGCAGCAGGCACAGCAGCATCGACATGGCAGTGAGCAGGCGAGCGGTCTTGGTCACGAGGATGTCCCGGCTGATGCCACCGAACGGGGTTGGCTGGCGGCGCCCGACCATGCGGTCAGTGCCCTTCACGCTACCTGCGGGTGGCCGGGGCTCGGCGAGGGGCCGGCTCAGGTCGAGGCGAGCGCGCCGGGAGCCAGCCGGACCGGCAACCCGGCGGCGGCCAGGCTCCGTTTGACCTCACCGATGCTCACCTGCTGGTAGTGGAAGACGCTGGCCGCCAGCACCGCATCGGCACCGGCGGCCACCGCCGGCGGGAAGTGCTCGGCCGCACCGGCCCCACCGCTGGCGATCACCGGCACCGACACCACCGCCCGGATCGCGGCGATCAGCTCCAGGTCGAAGCCGGCCCGGGTGCCGTCGGCGTCCATCGAGTTCAGCAGGATCTCCCCCGCGCCGAGCTCGGCGGCCCGGGCCGCCCACCGCACCGCATCCAGCCCGGTGCCGCGCCGGCCGCCGTGGGTGGTCACCTCGAAGCCGGACCCGGTCACCGGGCTCCCGGCCGGCACCCGGCGGGCGTCCACCGACAGCACCAGCACCTGCCGGCCGAACCGGTCGGCGATCTCGGCCAGCAGCTCGGGCCGGGCGATCGCGGCGGTGTTCACCCCGACCTTGTCCGCACCGGCTCGCAGCAACGTGTCGACGTCGGCGGCCGAGCGCACCCCGCCGCCCACGGTCAGCGGGATGAACACCTGCTCGGCGGTCCGTGACACCACCTCCAGGGTGGTCTGGCGACCGGCGGACGAGGCGGTGATGTCGAGGAAGGTCAGCTCGTCGGCGCCCTCGGCGTCGTAGCGGCGGGCCAGTTCCACCGGGTCGCCGGCGTCGCGCAGGCCGGTGAAGTTGACCCCCTTGACCACCCGGCCGTCCTGGACGTCCAGGCAGGGGATGACCCGTACCGCGACCGCCATGCTCAGGCCCCGGTCTGGGCTTCGGCTTCGGCTTCGGCTTCGGCTTCGGCGGCCACCGTGGCCAGCGCCTCGGCGAGGGTGAACGCGCCGGCGTAGAGCGCCTTGCCGACGATCGCGCCCTCGACGCCGGTCGCGCGCAGGCCGGCCAGCCGTCGCAGGTCCTCCAGCGAGGACACCCCGCCGGAGGCCACCACCGGCCGGTCGGTCGCCGCGCACACCGAGCGCAGCAGGTCCAGGTTCGGCCCGGTCAGGGTGCCGTCGCGGTGCACGTCGGTGACCACGTACCGGGCGCAGCCGTCGGCGTCCAGCCGAGCGATCGTCTCGTAGAGGTCACCGCCCTCGGCGGTCCAGCCCCGGGCCGCCAGCGTGGTGCCTCGGACGTCCAGGCCGACGGCGATCTTGTCACCGTGCCGGGCGATGGCCGAACGCACCCAGTCCGGCGCCTCCAGGGCGGCGGTGCCCAGGTTGACCCGGGCGCAGCCGGTGGCCAACGCGGCGGCCAGCGACTCGTCGTCGCGGATGCCGCCGGACAGCTCCACGGCGATGTCGAGCCGGCCGGTGACCTCGGCCAGCAGCTCGCGGTTGCTGCCGCGCCCGAACGCGGCGTCCAGGTCGACCAGGTGCACCCACTCGGCACCGTCTCGCTGCCAGGCCAGCGCCGCCTCCAGCGGGCTGCCGTAGCCGGTCTCGGTGCCGGCCTCGCCCTGCACCAGTCGCACCGCCGTGCCGCCGGCGACGTCGACGCCCGGCAGCAGCACCAGTTTGTCGGGGGTCATCTCCTGCTCCGATCTCCGAATGCGACGGCCAGCGCCGGCACCGCGATGGCGGCCACCAGCAGCACGCCGACCACCATGGCCAGCGAGCGGCTCATCAGGTACGTCAGCACCGCCACCACCAGCAGCGCCGAGGCGATCACCGCGCGCCGCTCCTTGCGGCGGGCGCTCAGCGGTTCGCTGCGACGCCGGCCCAGCAGCGCCTGCCAGCGGGCCCGGCGGCGGCGCCGGGCGGCCTCGGCGGCGAGTTTGGCCTGGTTGCGCTCCAGCCGCTGGGCGGTCAGCGCCTCGCGTTCGGCGCGCCGGCGGGCGCGTTCCCGGCTCATGCCGGCACTCCCGCCGGCCGGTGGCCGATCACAGGCTGCCGAGCCAGTTGGCCAGCAGTTGGGCGCCGGCATCGCCGGACTTCTCCGGGTGGAACTGGGTCGCCGACACCGGGCCGGCCTCCACCGCGGCGACGAACTCCTCGCCGTGCTCGGCGACGGTGGTCCTGACGCCGGTCCCGGTCGCGGCCGGATGCACGGCGTAGGAGTGCACGAAGTAGAACCGGGTGTCCTCGGCCATCCCGTCGAACAGCACCGAGTCCGCCGGCGGGCGCACGGTGTTCCAGCCCATGTGTGGGATCACCGGGGCCTTAAGCTGCTCCACCCGGCCGGCCAGCAGGCCCAGTCCCGGGGTCTGCACGCCGTGCTCGACACCGGCCGAGAACAGCACCTGCATGCCCACGCAGATGCCGAGCACCGGCCGGTCGGCCCGTACCCGCTCGGTGAGGATGCGCTCGGCCTGAACCCGGTGCAGGCCTGCCATGCAGGCCGCGAACGCCCCGACGCCGGGCACCACCAGGCCGTCGGCCTCGATCGCGACGTCGGGATCGGCGCTCAGCTCGACCTCGGCACCGACCCGTTCCAGGGCCCGCACGGCCGAGCGGACATTGCCCGAGCCGTAGTCCAGCACGGTCACCCTGCTCATCTGCCCACCCGCTACAGCACACCCTTGGTCGAGGGCACGCCGGCCTGCCTCGGGTCGAGTTCCACCGCGGCCCGCAGCGCCCGCGCCACCGCCTTGTACTGCGCCTCGGTGATGTGGTGCCAGTCCCGGCCGGCGTGCACGGTGACGTGCAGCGCCACCCGGGCGTGGTAGGTGAAGGACTCGAAGACGTGCCGGGTGAGGGTGGTGGCGTAGGCGGTGTCGCGGCCCAGCAGGTAGGGCGGAGCGCCGTCCGGCTCGGTGTGCACCAGGTAGGGGCGGCCGGACAGGTCCACCGCGGCCGACACCAGCACCTCGTCCATCGGGATCGTGGCGTCGCCGAAGCGGCGGGTGCCGGCCTTGTCGCCGGCCGCCTCGGCGAAGGCCTGGCCGAGCGCGATGGCGGCGTCCTCGACGGTGTGGTGGGAGTCGATGTGCAGGTCGCCCTCGACGTGCACCCTCAGATCGAACAGGCCGTGTTTGCCGAACGATCCGAGCATGTGGTCGAAGAAGCCCACCCCGGTGTCGATGTCGGCACGGCCGGAGCCGTCGAGGTCGAGATCGACCAGCACCTTGGTCTCGGCGGTGCTGCGCTCGATGCGCCCGGTCCGGTTCACGCGCGGTTCTCCTCGGTCTGGTCGTGCTGAGTGCGGCCGTCGCCGGCCCGGCCGTCCGTACTCTCGTCGCAGCCGTTCGGATCGTGCTCGCTTGGATCGTGCCCGCTCGGGTCGTGCTCAGTCGGGTCCCGCACCGGAAGGATCCAGCCGTGCGTCTTCGGGCGCAGCCGCGGCTGCCCGGCGCCGTGCAGCGAGCCGGTCACCGGAGGGTCATCCGGGCCCGGACCGCGTCGCCGTGCGCCGGCAGGTCCTCGGCCTCGGCCAGCGCGAGGACGTGCGGAGCCACCTCGGCCAGCGCCTGCAGGCTGTACTCGACCAGATGGACGCCGCGCAGGAAGGACTGCACGCTCAGGCCCGAGGCGTGCCGGGCGGTGCAGCCGGTGGGCAGCACGTGGTTGGAGCCGGCGCAGTAGTCACCCAGCGACACCGGCGAGTGGGCGCCGACGAACACGCAACCGGCGTGCCGGACCCGCTCGGCCCACTTGCGGGCGTCGGCGGTGATCACTTCCAGGTGCTCGGCGGCATAGGCGTTGACCACGTCGAGGCCCTGCTCCAGGTCGGCGACCAGCACGATCGCCGACTGCGGCCCGGTCAGCGCGGTACGCACCCGGTCGCGGTGCCGGGTGCCGGCCACCTGCCGCTGCGTCTCGGCCGAGACGGCGGTGGCGAGTTCGGCCGAGTCGGTGACCAGCACCGAGGCCGCCGACGGGTCGTGCTCGGCCTGGCTGATCAGGTCGGCGGCGACGTGTACCGGGTCGGCGTGCCGGTCGGCGAGGATGGCGATCTCGGTCGGGCCCGCTTCGGCGTCGATGCCGATCACGCCGCGCAGCAACCGCTTGGCCGCCGCCACGTAGACGTTGCCGGGCCCGGTCACCAGGTCCACCGGCTCGAGGTCGAACTCCGGATCGCCATAGGCCAGCAGCGCGATCGCCTGGGCGCCGCCGACGGCGTACACCTCGCTCACCCCGAGCAGCGCGCAGGCGGCCAGGATGCTCGGGTGCGGCAGGCCGCCGAACTCGCGCTGCGGCGGCGAGCAGACCACCAGCGACCCGACGCCGGCCACCTGGGCCGGCACCACGTTCATCACCACCGAGGACGGGTAGACCGCCAGCCCACCGGGGACGTAGAGGCCCACCCGGTCGACCGGGATCCACTTCTCGGTGACGCTCGCGCCGGGGGCCAGCTCGACCTCGGTGACGCCGCGGCGCTGCTCGGCAGACACGATCCGGACCCGCCGGATCGACTCCTCCAGGGCGGCCCGGACGTCGGGGTCGAGCTCGTCCAGGGCGGTGGCCAGCACCTCGGCCGGCACCCGCGGGTCGGCGACGTCCACCCCGTCGAAGCGGGCGGTGGCCTCCCGGGCCCCGGCGTAGCCCCGTTGCCGGACCGCCTCGACCAGCGGGCTGACCGTCGCCAGCGCCGAGCTGACGTCCGTCGCCGCCCGCGGCAGCAGTCGGCGGAGCTGGGCGGGGCCGGCCGCGGTGGTGGACAAGTCGAGAAGGCGGAGCACGCTGCCAGTCTAGTGACTGCGGGTGCGGCCGGATTCGCCGTCGAATCCGTGCCCGGATCGTCTGGCAATGGCGAGCGACCGGGTCCCAACGGCCGTACGGTGGGCGAGTGCCTCCTCCGACACCGGGCAGGACCGAGGTGCTGCCACTGTTCCCGCTGGGAACGGTGCTGGTGCCGGGTATGCGGCTGTCGCTGCACGTCTTCGAGCCGCGCTACCGCCAGCTGGTCGCCGACCTGCTCAGCGCCGAGGGCCCGGGCGCCCCGGAGTTCGGGGTGGTCGCGCTGCGCCAGGGCTGGGAGGTCGGCGCGGTCGGCGACCTGCACGAGGTGGGCACCTCGGCCCGGGTGACCGACGTGCTGCCGCACGCCGACGGCCGCTGCGACCTTGCCGCGGTCGGCGAGAGCCGGTTCGTGATCGAATCGCTGGACACCACGACCAAGCCGTACCTGCTGGGCACCATCCGGCGGCTGGCCGAACCCGAGGGCGAGCTCGATCCGGAACTGCCCGGGTCGGTGCGGCGCGCGCTGGAACTGCACCTGCGCACCCTGATCGCGCTGCACGCCGAACTCGGCGACGTCGCGGAGACGCTGGATTCCTCGGCCGATGCCCGGACGCTGTCCTACGCGGTGGCCAAGCTGTCCTCGCTGCCGCTGGCCGACCGCCAGTCCCTGCTCGGCGTCGCCGACACCGCGGCCCGGTTGCGGGCCGGTCGGGCGGTATTGCGCCGCGAGACCGAACTGATGCGCCAGCTGCACGCGGTCCCGGTCACCGCGGCGACCTTCCGGCGCCCGGGTGCCAGCTGAGCATCGGCGCCCGGCCCGGGCTCAGCGGTCGTTGAGGTCCGGATCGGCGCTCAGTCCGACCAGCGCGGTGTAGACCAGCACCCCGAAGAAGGCCTGGACCGCCAGGGCCGGCAGCGAATGCAGGCTGAGCTGCGGCGCGAACGCGGCATCGACTCGGCGGGCCGGGCTGCCGCTGGGCAGCAACTCCCCGACTGTCCGGGCCAGCACCGAGCTGAGCACCCCCACCACCGCCAGCGCGGCCAGCACCACCGGGCCGCGGTTGGCGCGCAGCCGCCAGGCGGCCAGCCCGAACACCATGCCGAGGCCGATCGACAGCAGCACGAAGCGGCCGTCCCCGGCGATCTGGGACTCGCTCTCGACCGGGACCACGAAGTCCGGCCGGCCCTGGCCGCCGGAGATCAGGTAGGACACCGAGTGCGGGGACCAGGCCCGCCAGACCAGCCCGGCCAGCACGCCGGCGAGCAGCTGCGCGGCCACCAGCAGCGCCAGCGGCCGCCAGGACCGGTGCGGCCGGTCGGGCTCGGCCGTCGGAGCGGACCAGGTATCGGTTGCGGCGCCGGTCATCGGGTCCCCTGGTCGGTCATCGGTTCCCTCTGGTCGGCGGCGGTCCGGGCAGCCCGGTGGTTGGGCGCGTTCGGGCTAACGGTAAGCCGACCGTCGGCGAACACCGCACTCGGAGTGCGCCAGACGCCGGGTTCGACGAGCGGGCTGGCCGGCAGCAGCACCAGTGCGCGGGCTCGCCGACGACCAGCCGCCCGGTACGCCGGCGCACGCCCGCGGCACCGGCGCTGGCCTCGGTGGCCGCCCGCAGCGCACCGAGTCGGCCCAGCCCGGCGGCGGCGAGCCGGTCCAGCTCGCGCGGGTCCACCGCCGGGGCCGTTGCCGACCGGGCCGAACCGGTTCCGTAGAGCAGCGGCACCCCGGCGGCCACCAGGTCGGCGGCGTTGGCCGCGGCGTCCCGGCCGGAGCCCTGGGAGAAGAACGACTGCAGGGTGGACGTGACCTTGACACCGCCGGCGGCCAGCCGCTCGACCAGCACCCGGTCAAGCCGCCCGGTGGGCACGTGGGCCAGCTCGTCCACGCCGGCGTCCAGGGCGCGGCCGACCAGCTCGACGGTGAGCGCGTGGGCCAGTACCGGCAGCCCGGTGTCATGGGCGGCCGTCACCACCGCCTGGACCACGGCCGGGGACGGGACCGGACCGGCTCCCGGGCCCGGGTCCAGGCCGAGCTTGATGAGGTCGGCACCGTCGGCGGCCAGCCGCTGCACCACCCAGCGGGCCTGCGCCGGCGTGCCGACGAGCTCGGTGCCACCGCCGGACCAGCAATCGGCCTGGTATCCCTGGGGGCTGATCAGCGCCGGCCCGCTGACCGCGACCACCGGCCAGCGGGACGGCGGCGGCTGATGCCCGGTCCGCCAGCGCAGTGCCTGGTCGAGCGGGGCAGACAGATCGCGGATGCCGACCAGCCCGGTTTCCAGGCCGGTCGCCAGGAAAGTGTTGCCGTCGGCGGCCGGCTGGTTGCCGGCCAGCCGGCTGAGGTGCACGTGGGCATCGACGATGCCGGGCACCACCCAGTGGTTGACGCCGCCCAGCACCAGCAGCTCGCTGGGCAGGCCGGAGCGTTCGGCGCGGATGTCGACGATCCGGCCGGCGCCGTCGACCACCACCACGCCGGATCGCGGTTCGGTGGCGCCACCGGCCCACACGGTGCCGACAAAGGCGACGCCGCGGCTGGGGCCGGCGCCAGTCTTGAGCCGCCGTGACCGGATCAGCCCCAGGCCGTTGCGGGCGCGCTCGGCCAGCGCCGCGGGCAACCGCCGGCTGCGTCGGGACAGCTGCTGGTCCTCGGCGCTCACCACTCCATCTTCGCAAGGCGTGCGTTCTGCACAAGGTACCTGCCAGGCTTTCCGGGTCCGAGCCAGTGGCGCCGGGAACTGACGCGGACTGCCTCGCCAGGCGGGAGAATCACCGCGTGGCCGGTCCGCTGCTCAACTACAAGTACCGCCTGCCCGGTCGGCGGCCGGGTGCGGTACCACGCCGCCGGCTGACCGAGCGCGCCGAAGCCGTGACCCGGACGCCGCTCACGCTGGTGTCCGCGCCGGCGGGTTTCGGAAAGACGACCCTGCTCGCCGAATGGCTTGCCGGGGCTGCCACGGACGGGGCCGCCCTCGCCTGGCTGTCGTTGGACCGGCGCGACAACGACCCGGTGCTGTTCTGGACCTATGTGGTGACCGCGCTGCGGGCAGCGGCGCCCGGAGTCGGCGAGGCAACGCTCCAGCTGTTGGCCGCGTGCTCGTCCATGGAGAACGCCACGCTTGCCGTGCTGCTGAACGAGATCGAGGCCTTGCCGACCACTGTCGTTCTCGGACTGGACGACTACCACGTCATCGACACCCCCGAGATCCACGAAGGAATCGAGTTCGTCCTCGAGCACCAGCCGGCGCAGCTGCACCTGATCCTGGCCACTCGAGCCGACCCGCCGCTGCCGCTGGGGCAACTGCGTGCGCGTGGTTCGCTGGTCGAGGTGCGCGCCGCGGATCTGCGCTTCACCACCGGCGAGGCAACCCGGTATCTCAATGACTGCATGGAACTGGAGCTGAGCGAAGAGAACGTCGGGATGCTTACCGAGCGCACCGAGGGCTGGATCGCCGCCCTGCAGTTGGCCGCGCTCTCGCTGCAGGGTCGCTCCGACGCCGGCGCCTTCATCGCCGGCTTCGCCGGTGACGACCGCTTCGTCGTGGACTACCTCGTGGAGGAGGTCCTTGCCCGGCAACCGGATGCCGTCCGGGACTTCCTGCTCCGGACGTCGATCCTGGACAGCCTCACCGGCCCGCTCTGCGACGCCGTCACCGGCCGCGACGGTGGCAGGGCTGCGCTCATCGCGCTGGAGCGGGCCAATCTCTTTCTCATCCCGCTCGACGACCGCCGGCAGTGGTACCGCTACCACCACCTGTTCGCGGAGGTGCTGCACGCCCACCTGCTCGACGAACGACCACACGAGGTTGCCGGGCTGCACCTGCGGGCCAGCGCCTGGTTCGACGCGCACGACGACACCGTGCAGGCAGTCAGCCACGCGCTGGCCGGCGGGGACGCCGGACGGGCCGCGGACCTGATGGAACTGGCCATGCCCAGGATGCGCCGCGAGCGGCGGGAAGCCGATCTTGCCCGCTGGATGCGCGAACTGCCCGACGACGTGCTGCGGATCCGGCCGGTGCTGGCCGTTGCCTTCGTCGGCGCCCTCGCCCAAGGCTCGAAGTTCGAGACCGTGGCCGAGCGGCTCGACGAGGTCGAGGCTCGGGTTCGTTGCGCCGACGGCACCTGGCCGCAGCAGCCACCGCCCCACCTGATCGTCGTCGACCGGGACAACTACCGGGCACTGCCGGCGCACATCTGGATGTACCGGGCTGCGCTGGCGCTGGCGAGCGGGGATCCGGCCGGCACCATCGCGCACGCACGCGAAGCGCTGGCGCTGGCACCCGCGGACGATCCGCTGGCCCGATCGGCAGCCGGCGCACTCGCCGGGCTCGCCTCCTGGAGCACCGGTGACCTCGCCGGTGCCCACGCCGCGTATACCGAGTCCGTGGCGGGCCTGACCAGTGCCGGGTTCCTCGCCGACGTCCTCGGCTGCACCATCACGCTCGGCGACATCCGGCGAACCCAGGGCCGGCTCTCCGCGGCGGTGCGCACCTATCAGCGGGGACTCGACCTGGCCGCGTCGGTCGGCGGGGGCGAGCCGCTGCGCGGAACGGCCGACATGCAGGTGGGACTGGCGGGCGTGCTGCTCGAACGCAACGACCTCACCGGCGCCCTGGAACGGCTGACCATCAGCCAGCAGTTCGGTGACCGCAACGGTCTGCCGCAGAACGCCTACCGCTGGCGGGTTGCCATGGCCCGGCTGCGGGAAGCCGAGGGCGACCTCGACGAGGCGCTCCGGTTGCTCGACGAGGCGCAGCGCGTCTACGTCGGCGACTTCGCGCCCGACGTGCAGCCGGTTGCCGCGGTGCGCGCCCGGCTGCGGATCCGGCGCGCGGAGTTGACCCAGGCGCAGGAGTGGGCCGGTGAGCGGCAGTTGAATTCCGAGGACGAGGCGGTGTACCTGCGCGAGTACGAGCACCTGACCCTGGCGCGGCTGCTGATCGCCCGGCACCGGGCCGAGCCTGACGCCGACGGGATCGAGGCCGTTCTCGCGTTACTGAACCGACTGCTGGCAGCTGCCGAACTCGGCGGCCGGGCAGCGAGCGTCCTGGAGATCCGCATGCTGCAGGCCGCTGCGCACGACGCGGGCGGCACCTCCCCGGCCGCGCTCGCCGCGTTGCACGACGCGGTGACACTCGCCCAGCCCGAGGGCTACCTGCGGTTGTTCCTCGACGAGGGACCACCGATGGCCGGCCTGCTGAAGGCATTGCGAAAGCAGCCGACCGCCCCGGCCTACCTGGACCGCCTGATCGCGGCCGGCAGCACGATCGCCTCGCTCCCCCAGCGACTGGTCGCGCCACTGAGCGAACGCGAACTGGAGGTGCTGCGGCTGCTCGGTGGGGATCTCGGCGGCCCGGGGATCGCGCGCCAACTGTCCGTCTCGCTGAACACCGTGCGCACCCACACCAAGAACATCTACGCCAAGCTCGGCGTGACCAGTCGCCGGGACGCCGTCCGCCAGGCACGCGCCCTCGGACTCATCCCAGGTGGTCAGCGACCCGGCTGAGGAGAATCACCACATGTGGTGATGACCGCTCACCACGTCCACCTCCAGATTGCTCGTAGCACCGGATGCCACCGCCACCACGGTCGGCACAACCGGGCACCGCGCGAAGGAGGTGAGCGGCTTTGAGGAATCCGGCCGAACTCTACGAGATCTCCGTCATCGGCCGGCTGGCACCGCGGTGGGCGGCCTATTTCGAGGGCATGACCATCACCGCACTCGATGACGGCACCACCGTCCTGCACGGCCCGGTCGCCGACCAGTCGGCCCTGCACGGACTACTTCGCCGGCTCAGCGACCTCGGCCTGCCGCTCGTCTCCGTCAGACCCGTGGCAGCCGGACGCCCAACCGATCCCAGCTGATCGGCACCCGCACATCCCATCCGAGAAGGAGCACGCCATGACCCGCATCAGCACCGCCGCACCGGCGATCAGGACCCAGCGGTCCGCGCCACGTCCCACCAGCAACCCGATGCGCAGGATCGCGCTCGCCGGTGGCTTGCTGTACCTGCTCACGTTCGCCGCCTCCATCCCGCAGCTGAAGCTCTTCTCGCAGGTCGTCGACGACCCCGAGGGCTTCATCACCGGCCACGGCAGCACCACCCCACTGCTCTGGGGCAACTGGTTGGAGGTCATCACCGCCCTGGCCGGCATCGGCACCGCGGTCGTGCTGTACCCGGTCACCCGTCGGGTCAGCAGGACGGCAGCGATCGGCTTCGTCACCTCCCGTGTCGTGGAGGCCTGCTTGATCATCGTCGGCGTGGTCAGCCTGCTCACCGTCGTGACGCTGCGCGCGGACCTCGCCGGTGCCACCGGCGCGCGGGCGGACGCTGTCCAGGTCACCGGGCACGCGCTGGTCCAGCTGCGCCAATGGACCTTCCTGCTCGGCCCGGGCATCATGCCCGGCATCAATGCACTCTTCCTCGGCTACGTGATGTACCGGTCCCGCCTCGTCCCGCGCCTCATCCCGACCGTCGGCCTGATCGGCGCGCCGCTGATCCTCGCCTCGGCCACCGGCACCATGTTCGGGCTCTGGGACCAGGTCTCGAGCGTCGGGGCTGCGCTCGCGCTGCCGATCGCGGCGTGGGAGTTCTCCCTGGGCCTGTGGCTCACCGTCAAGGGATTCCGGCCCACCGCAGTGGCCGCGCTCGACGGGCCGGCAGCAACGCGGCCGGCTGGCACCACCGCATAACCACCCCGGCGCGGGCGGCCCACCGAGCTACCGGGGGGCCGCTTTCGCGCGCGTGCTGGGGGCCGCCCCCGCACAGCCGTGGGACTGCCGCGCTACCCGGCGGTTCCCGGTCCACCCGGATGGGCCCGGTCCAGCCAGTCGCGAAGCAGCGCTGCGAGGAGTTCGGGCCGCTCGTGCGGCAACGCGTGACCGGCGCCGTCGATCACTGCGAGGGTGGCCTGCGGATAGTGCTCCAGCAGGTTGCTCGCGTCGGTGTAGCCGACGACCGAGTCCTGCCGTCCGGCCAGGATCAGCGTCGGCGCCGAGAAGGTGGCCGACCCGAGATCGACGGACCACCCGGCGAAGACGCGGCCCAGGGCAGCCTCGTCGGCCAGCGCCATGCCCGGCAGGACGTGGTCGCGGTAGCGGCGGGCGGTGGCCGGGGTGCGGACGACGAAGTACTCGTCGAAGCCCTGCCGGTGCGCTGGTTCGAGTTCGTCGTAGGCGCCCGGATCGGAGGCTGCGACGTCATGGCGGGCCACCGGTCCGGAGCGCTCGGCGAGCGGGCACAGCAGCGCCAGGCCGAGCACTGCCTCCGGACGCCGGGCCGCCACCGCACGCGCCAGGTAGGCACCGTAGGAATGCCCGAGCAGCATCACCGGCCCGGTGCCCAGTTGATCGAGAAAGGCGGCGAGCAGCGTCGCGACGTCGTCGTTGCAGGTCAGGCCGGTGGCGGTCGAGGCTCCCATCCCCGGCAGGTCCGGGTAGATCCGTCGATGGCCGGCGGCGACCCCGACGGCTTCGATCGCCGCCTCCAGTTCGCGGTGATCGACGCCGGCGCCGTGCAGGGCCACCAGCGGCACGCCCTCGCCGTGCTCGACGTAGTTGATATCGACCCCATTGACCCGGCACTGCATGTCGACACGGTAATGATTGGACCGCCGGGTCGCCGACAGCACCGCATACGGATCCCTTTCGACGCGTCTTGTCGCGCTCGGGAGAACGGAGCACAGTGTTGTCGTGCGTTCTCGTAGCCGGAGGAGATGGAGCGAGCTGGACCCGCGCATTCGCTGCCTGATCCTCGTCAGTGCAGCGTTCGAGGGGGTACTCAAGGTTGCGGCTCTGATCGATCTCGGCCGGCGTCCCTCGGCTGAGGTGCGAGGCTCGAAAGCGCGCTGGGCAGCGGCGATCGTCCTGATCAACTCAGCCGGTGCGGCGCCTCTGGCGTATTTCCGCTACGGGCGGCGCAGGGTTGCCGAACAGGGTTAGCCGCACGCAGCCACCCTGCGCCCCGACCTCGGTTGCCTGCAGCCAACTGTTGAACCGCGCTCGATTCCCCAGTGCCGCGGTTACTGCTGATCGCCCTGTCGGCGACCACGTTGCATCGTCAGATGCAGCAGGACAGTGCCCCACGAGCTTCCAAGACACGGCATGGACGACGGAGCCCTGGTTCGAGGTCAGC
>JAVEEO010000312.1 GCA_030840415.1 Pseudonocardiales bacterium
GATCGCCCGGGAGTTGCCGGCCGGCCTGGTGACCAAGCTGATCATCACCGGGCCGTCCGCGCCGTCGTGGAAGCATGGCCCCTGGACCATGCACGGCGGCCGCGGCGCCCGCGACACCTACGGCTGATCCGGTGGCGCGGCGGTGACCGGTGACCTGCTGAGATCCGCCGCACAGAGACGAGCCGGCACCCTGTTCCGCGTATCCCGATCCACGAGCGGCCGCAACATCTCTCTGGAGCAGGATCAGCGGTGTTGCAAGCGGCATTCTGTCGCCGGCACCCAGTAGACTGGTGGAGCTGACCCCCGCTGGTGGGGCCCTACCGAACAAGCACTGAGAAACGCTGCGGCGCACGGGCGCAATGCAGCTGTGACGAGCAGTCCAGATGAAGGAGCACCGAGTGGCGGCTAAGGCTGCGTCTGAATACGGAGCAGATTCGATCACCGTCCTCGAGGGACTCGAAGCTGTCCGCAAACGTCCTGGCATGTACATCGGCTCCACCGGCGAGCGAGGCCTGCACCACCTGGTGTGGGAGGTGGTCGACAACTCCGTCGACGAGGCACTGGCCGGCTTCTGCGACAAGATCGAGGTCAGCCTGCTGCCCGACGGCGGCGTCCGGGTCATCGACAACGGCCGGGGCATGCCGGTCGGCATGAACACCGCCCAGAAGAAGCCGGCGGTCGAGGTGATCCTGACCATCCTGCACGCCGGCGGCAAGTTCGACAGCGACTCCTACGCCGTCTCCGGCGGCCTGCACGGCGTCGGCATCTCGGTCGTCAACGCGCTGTCGTCCCGGCTCGAGGTCGAGATCAAGCGCGAGGGCCACGTCTGGCGCCAGCCCTACGTCAACCAGAAGCCGGCCGCGCCGCTGGCCAAGGGCGAGGCCAGCCGCGAGACCGGCACCACCGTCACCTTCTGGCCGGACGCCACGATCTTCGAGACGGTCGAGTTCTCCTTCGAGACGATCACCCGCCGGTTGCAGGAGATGGCGTTCCTGAACAAGGGCCTGACCATCACGGTGTGCGACCAGCGCGGCGGTGACCACGAGCTGCGCGAGGTGACCTACCACTACGCCGGCGGCATCGCCGACTTCGTCCGGCACCTCAACGCGACCAAGTCCCCGATCCACAAGTCGGTGGTCTACTTCGAGGCCGAGGACAAGGAGTTGCGGCTGTCGGCCGAGGTGGCGCTGCAGTGGAACGAGTCGTACTCCGAGTCGGTCTATACCTTCGCCAACACCATCAACACCCATGAGGGCGGTACCCACGAAGAGGGCTTCCGCAGCGCGCTGACCTCGGTGGTGAACCGGTGGGCGACCGACAAGAAGATCTTCAAGCCCAACGACGAGAAGCTGACCGGCGACGACATCCGTGAGGGTCTCGCGGCGATCATCTCGATCAAGCTTGCCGAGCCGCAGTTCGAGGGCCAGACCAAGACCAAGCTGGGCAACTCCGAGGCCAAGTCCTTCGTCCAGAAGGTCTGCAACGAGTGGCTGGCGGACTGGTTCGAGCGCAACCCCACCGAGGGCCGGCTGATCATCACCAAGGCCACCCAGGCCGCCCGGGCGCGCAAGGCCGCGCAGCAGGCTCGCAAGCTGGCTCGCAAGAACGCCCTGGACACCATGGGCCTGCCCGGCAAGCTGGCCGACTGCCGCTCCACCGATCCCAGCCGCAGCGAGCTCTACATCGTCGAGGGCGACTCGGCCGGCGGCTCGGCCAAGTCCGGCCGGGACTCGATGTACCAGGCGATCCTGCCGATCCGCGGCAAGATCATCAATGTCGAGAAGGCCCGGATCGACCGGGTGCTGAAGAACACCGAGGTCCAGTCGCTGATCACCGCGCTCGGCACCGGGATCCACGACGACTTCGACATCAGCAAGTTGCGCTACCACAAGGTGGTGCTGATGGCCGATGCCGACGTCGACGGCCAGCACATCACCACGCTGCTGCTGACCCTGCTGTTCCGCTTCATGCGCCCGCTGATCGAGCACTCGCACGTCTACCTGGCGATGCCGCCGCTGTACAAGATCAAGTGGTCCAAGGGCGAGCCGGACTACGCCTACTCCGACCGCGAGCGCGACGGCCTGATCGAGGCCGGCGAGACCGCCGGCCGCCGCCGGGTCGCCGGTGACTCGATCCAGCGCTACAAGGGCCTGGGCGAGATGAACGCCAAGGAACTGTGGGAGACCACCATGGATCCGGCCACCCGGATGCTGCGCCTGGTCACCCTGGACGACGCCGCGACCGCGGACGAACTGTTCTCGGTGCTGATGGGCGACGACGTCGACGCCCGCCGGTCCTTCATCGTGCGCAACGCCAAGGACGTCCGGTTCCTGGATATCTAGCGCATCCGATGCAGCCGGGCAGGCGGTGGCGCCGAGCCGCTCCTGCCGCCTGCCCGGTGCCGGTAGCCCGTCCCGCCCGATCTGCCGCTGATCTGCCCTCATCCTGAAAGGCCGTCATGACCGAGATTCCGCCGCCGCCGACGACCGACCGCATCGAGCCGGTCGACATCCAGTTGGAGATGCAGCGCAGCTTCCTGGACTACGCGATGAGCGTGATCGTCGCCCGGGCGCTGCCCGACGTCCGGGACGGCCTCAAGCCGGTGCACCGGCGGGTGCTCTACGCGATGTACGACAGCGGCTTCCGGCCCGACCGCGGCTACGTCAAGTGCTCGCGGGTGGTCGGCGACGTGATGGGCAACTACCACCCGCACGGTGACTCGGCGATCTACGACACCTTGGTGCGGCTGGCCCAGCCGTGGTCGATGCGGGCCCCGCTGATCGACGGCCAGGGCAACTTCGGCTCGCCCGGCAACGACCCGGCGGCCGCGATGCGTTACTGCGTCACCGGCCAGACGCTGGTCGCCACCCCGGACGGCGAGGTGCCGATCGCCGACCTGGTGCCCGGGGCCGAGCCCAACTCGACCACCGAGGTCGACATCAAGGTGATCGGCCGCGACGGCGCCCCGGTGCGGGTCAGCGCGTTCCACCACTCCGGCGAGCACCCGGTGCTGACCGTGACGGCCGGCCGGCGATCGGTGACCGGCACCGCCAACCACCCGTTGCTGGTGATCGGCCGGGTCCAGAACGTCCCGACCCTGATGTGGAAGCTGATCGGTGAGCTGAGGACCTCCGACGTGCTGGTGCTGCGCTCGGCGGAGTTCAGCAGCCAGAGTTGGGCGCAGGCGCTGCCGCTGCTGCCGGACCTGAGCGCGGCCTATCGCGGCGGCGAGGCCCGGCACCTGCCCGACGACGGCGGCGACCCGCGGCAGTTCACGCTGGTTCCGGTCAGCTCGGTGACGCCGGCCGGCGTCCAGGCCGTCTACTCGCTGCGGGTGGACGCCGCCGACCATGCGTTCCTGACCAACGGCTTCGTCTCGCACAACACCGAGGCCCGGCTGTCGCCGCTGGCCATGGAGATGCTGCGCGACATCGACGAGGACACCGTCGACTTCAAGCCCAACTACGACGGCCGCTCCCAGGAACCGGTGGTGCTGCCGTCCCGGATCCCGAACCTGCTGGTCAACGGCGGCGGCGGGATCGCGGTCGGCATGGCCACCAACCTGCCGCCGCACAACCTGCGCGAGGTGGCCGCCGGTGTCACCTGGGCCCTCGACCACCCCGACGCCAGCTCCGAGGAGCTGCTCGAGCAGCTGATGAGTGCCATTCCGGGGCCGGACTTCCCGACCAAGGGGCTGATCGTCGGCCGCGACGGCATCGAGGAGGCCTACCGCACCGGCCGCGGCTCGATCCGGATGCGGGCAGTCGTCACCGTCGAGGAGGACGCCCGCGGGCGCACCATCCTGGTGGTCACCGAGCTGCCCTATCAGGTCAATCCCGACAACCTGGTCGAGAACATCGCCGGCCTGGCCCGGGACGGCAAGGTGGGCGGCATCGCCGACATCAACGATGAGTCCTCGGACCGGATCGGCATGCGGATCGTGGTCACCCTCAAGCGCGACGCGGTGGCCAAGGTGGTGCTGAACAACCTCTACAAGCACACCCAGCTGCAGACCACCTTCGGCGTCACCATGCTCTCGATCGTGGACGGGGTGCCCCGCACCCTGCGGCTGGACCAGATGGTCAGCTACTACGTCGAGCACCAGGTCGAGGTCATCCAGCGGCGCACCCGGTACCGGCTGCGCAAGGCCGAGGAGCGGGCGCACATCCTGCGCGCCTACCTCAAGGCCCTGGACGCCCTCGACGCCGTGATCGCGCTGATCCGCAACTCGCCGTCGGCCGATGCCGCCCGCACCGGCCTGATGGAGCTGCTGGAGATCGACGAGATCCAGGCGGTGGCGATCCTGGACCTGCAGCTGCGCCGGCTGGCCGCGCTGGAACGGCTGCGGATCCAGGAGGAGGCGGCCGAGATCGAGGCCAAGATCGCCGACTTCAAGGACAACCTCGACAAGCCCGGCCGGCAGCGCCAGATCATCCGCGACGAGCTCAACGAGATCGTCGACAAGTACGGCAACGAGCGGCGCACCCGGCTGATCCCCTACGACGGCGACATGTCGATGGAGGACCTGATCGCCGCCGAGGACGTGGTGGTCACCATCACCCGGACCGGCTACGCCAAGCGCACCAAGACCGACCTGTACCGGGCCCAGCGCCGGGGTGGCAAGGGCGTGCAGGGCGCGGCGCTCAAGACCGACGACCTGGTCGCGCACTTCTTCGTCTGCTCGACCCACGACTGGATCCTGTTCTTCACCAACAAGGGCCGGGTGTACCGCACCAAGACCTACGACCTGCCCGAGGCCAACCGCAACGCCCGCGGCCAGCACGTGGCCAACCTGCTCGCCTTCCAGCCGGACGAGACGATCGCCGAAGTGATGACGATCAAGAACTACGAGGTCGCTCCGTACCTGGTGCTGGCCACCAAGGCCGGCCTGGTCAAGAAGACCAAGCTGACCGACTTCGACTCCAACCGCAGCGGCGGCATCGTCGCGATCAACCTGCGCGAGGAGGACGAGCTGATCGACGCCGCGCTGATCTCGCCGACCGATGACCTGCTGCTGGTGAGCAAGAAGGCGCAGTCGATCCGGTTCAAGGCCGACGACGACACACTGCGGCCGATGGGCCGGGCGACCTCCGGCGTGATCGGGATGCGGTTCGCCGCCGATGACGAGCTGCTGGCCATGGAGGTCGTCCAGGACGACATGGAGATCCTGATCGCGACCGACGGCGGCTTCGCCAAGCGGACCAAGGTGGAGGAGTACCCCGTTCAAGGTCGAGGCGGGAAGGGCGTGCTGACCGCGCGTATAGTCTCGACCCGAGGTGGATTGGTCGGCGCGATGACCGTACGGCCCGAGGACGAGCTGTATGCCATCACGTCCGACGGTGTGGTGATCCGGACATCGGTCGCCGAGGTTCGGCGCGCGCAGCGCCAGACCATGGGAGTGCGGCTGATCAACCTGCCTGACGGAGTTTCGCTGATCTCGATCGCCCGCAATGCCGACGAACCCGAGGAGCAGGAGTAGCAGGCTTATGACCCAGGGCTATCCGCCGCCTGCTCGGGGCAGCAACACCGGCGCCGAGCAGGACACCGCCACCCTGCCGAAGGTTGTGCCGCCACCACCGCCGGGCCAGCAGTCCGGCGGCTGGTCGACCGGCTCGACGTCCGGCTCTCCGACCGGTGGGGGTCCCGAGGACAGCTCGTCGAGCAATGGCCTGGGCTCGCGGCTGGCGTCCAAGGCCTCCACCGCCACCGCCAGCGCCCGCGGCGCGATGAAGACGGCGGCCAGCGAGGCCGAGTCCCGGTCCGGGCGCAACAACCGGGCGGCCCGCGGTACCCGGCAGCCCCGCCGGGCCCGGCTCACCCTGAGCCACATCAACGTCTACTCGGTGTTCAAGTTCTCGTGCGTGCTGGCGATCGCGCTGTTCTTCGTCTGGTTGATCATGGTGGGGGTGCTGTACGGCATCCTCGATGTGGCCGGGGTGTTCGGCAAGGTCAACGACGGCGTGCACACCATGATCGGGGACGGCAAGACCAACGACGTGGTCACCGGCTCGCTGGTGTTCGGCGGCGCCATCATCATCGGCGCGGTCAACATCGTGCTGTTCATCGCGCTGAGCACGATCGGCGCGATGGTCTACAACCTGTGTGCCGACCTGGTCGGCGGGGTCGAGGTCACCCTGTCCGAACGGGAGTAGCTCGGCCCGGCAGCTGTGCCCCGCTCTTGCAGGGGCCGGTTTGGGGCCGGGTGGTGCCCCCGGGTAAAGTCACTCCTCGCGCGTCAGCGTGCAGCGGGCCTATAGCTCAGACGGTTAGAGCGCATCCCTGATAAGGATGAGGCCGGAGGTTCAAGTCCTCCTAGGCCCACTCTGCGAGGCGGTCACGGTCCGGCCCCGGCCCGTGCGCAGCGAGGGGGAAGCACATGAAGAGGTTGCTCATGCTCGCGGCCGCGGCAGTCGGCGTGCAGTACGCGATGAAGCGCAAGAAGGCCCAGGACAGCAGCGAGGTCTGGAAGCAGGCCACCCGCTAGCCGTCCGAGCCTGTCCGGGACTCGGCTTCAACGGGTTCCAGCCCGGGGACGTAGCTCAATTGGCAGAGCACTGCCTTTGCAAGGCAGGGGTTAGGGGTTCGATTCCCCTCGTCTCCACCATCCCAGTGCGGGACCGGATTACTCCGGCCTTTCCCGGAGCATGCTTTCTAACGGCTCGCGTTGGTCAATCCGTGGAGGATGCCGGCAACCATAAGGAGCGCCGCGTAGGCGTCATTCTTGCTTGTCTCTCCCGCTTCTGGATGTGCGCCAAGATCGCACAAGAACTTCAGCGCGGCGCGAACCGGCTCGTAACGCGCCAGGTAACCAACGTTGCGCGCACCGGCTGCCCGCCGTAGCTCCTTGATACCGGCTCGTAGGGTGTCCTCGGTGTCTTCATCCTCGGCCTTTCTACCCACAACTGCGGCGAGAGCTTGGCGAAGGGACTCCACAGTGTGGCGCCACTCGTGCTCCAGATAATGTCGCTGGGCTTCGGCAAAGAATTGGA
>JAVEEO010000324.1 GCA_030840415.1 Pseudonocardiales bacterium
GCTACCTGCCTGAGGCCCGTCCGATGACCTTCTCCGGCCCGGCCGGCCGAGACGTGCACGCTTTTGTCTACCCGCCCAGCAATCCCGACTTCGTCGCGCCCGAGGGTGAACTGCCGCCGTACGTCGCCTTCGTGCACGGCGGTCCGACCTCCCGGGTGTCGCCGACGGTGAATCTCACCATCGGTTACCTGACCAGCCGCGGGATCGGCGTGGTCGACGTCAACTACGGCGGCTCCACCGGCTATGGCCGGGCCTACCGGGAACGGCTGCGCGGCCAGTGGGGCATCGTCGACGTCGAGGACACCGTGGCCGCGGTGCGCGGGCTGGTCGATCAGGGGCTGGCCGACGGCAACCGGCTGGCGATCGAGGGGGGCTCGGCCGGCGGCTGGACGGTACTGTCGGCGCTGACCGGCACCAAGGAGTTCGCCTGCGGAGTGTCCTTGTTCGGCGTCGCCGAGTTGGTGACGTTCGCCAAGCACACCCACGACTTCGAATCCCGTTATCTGGACGGCCTGGTCGGCCCGTTGCCCGAGGCGCTGCCGCTGTACGAGTCGCGGGCGCCGCTGAACAACGTGGACGGCTTGTCCTGCCCGGTGTTGCTGTTGCAGGGCCTGGATGATCCGGTGGTGCCCCCTGCCCAGTCGGAGATGTTCCGGGACGCCCTGGTGGCCAAGGGAATTCCGCATGCCTACCTGGCCTACGCCGGTGAGTCGCACGGCTTCCGCCGGGCCGAGACCCAGATAAACGCAACCGAGTCCACGCTGTCGTTCCTGGGGCAGGTACTGGGCTTCGAGCCGCTGGGCATTCCGAAGCTGAAGCTCTGGCGCCCGGAGCAGTAGCGACAGCTCGGCAGTTGCTTGGTTGGGTGTGCGCATGGTTGACGAGGGTAAGTGCGTTGGTGCCGGAGTTTTTACTTATCCACAGGGCTGATCAATCATCCACAGCGTCTGCAAGTTCTACCGCCGAGGTCAGAGTTTCCCTAGTGTCTGACGTATGACTGCAGCGGTGGAATCGCGCGAGCCGGCCAGGCCGGCCGCTCCGTACAACGTGGATCCACGCAACCACCTGCCGGTCTGCTCACCAGGTCACCAGCTGAGAGCGCCGCCCCGGGGTACGGCCTTGGTGTGCCTGGCATACTTCGGTTGTTATGAGCCCGATGAGAGCAATCCGCGTCTTTGCCGCCCTCAGCATGGCGGCCCTGGTCACGGCCTGCTCGTCCTCCGGCAGCCAGACGCGGGCCGCGCCGAACAGCGCCACCACCACTGGCTCGTCCGCCGCCATGACCAGAACAAGCGCCGCGCCGACCTCGGCCGCTTCCCCCGTCTCACCAACGGTGCGATTGCTGTCCAGGGCCAAGCTCGTCGACGCGCTGCTCCCCCTGAGCAGCATGCCGACCGGCTACAGCCTGGACACCAGCACCGATACCAGCAGTGATGACAGGACCTTCTGTAACTACACCCCGCCCAGCCCTGTCAAGATCAGCGTCAGCCACACCTACGTCAAGGGCGCCGGAGTGACCGGGCAGGTTCTGAATGTGGGCCTGCGGCAATACGCCGACCCTGCCGCTGCGCGTGCCCAATTCGACACCCTGGTCAAGGTGATGCAGACCTGCCACAAGCAGACGGACCCCGAGGGCGGCATCGCCACCTACTCGCTCGTCAACACCGCGCGCGTCGGCGAGGGGACGATCGGCATCCGCATCGACTTCGAGTCGGGCACTGCGCTGCAAACGTTCACTTTGACCGGAGCGTGTCTGGCCAGTGTCGGGCAAGGTGGCGTCAACGTCGACCCGGACGTCATCGCACCGTTGGTCAAGGACCAGGTCGCACGTTATGAAAAGGCCGCGATCAGCTAGCTTCGCCTGAATCTTGTGGGCCTGGGTCGGGAGAACTCAGGCACTATGTGCTCGGGAGGCGTCATGAGCCAGCAAGGTTGGCGGCAGTTCCTCGCCGCGGCGGATGTTGACGACTGGGTGGTACTGCACGGCGGCGCGACAGCGGTGTTCGGCGTCCGCTCCCTCACCGATGTGGCGCGCCTGGCCCAGGCATTGACGCAGATCCCCGGCCTGGACGGCTCGCGAGCACTTCTGACGATCGCCGACGATCGCGTCACCGTGCGCCTGGCCCGCGGAATGTTCCAGTTGGAGGAGCGACACATCTCCCTGGCGCGGACCGTCTCGACCGTCGCGCGGGCGACCGGTGCCGTCCCCGACCGGGCGGCCGTGCAGGAGGTTCAGGTGGCGGTCGCCGCGCAGCCGGACGCGTTGGACGTGGAATTCTGGCGGGCCGTCCTCGGCTACCGGCCGTTGGACGACGACAACGCCATCGACCCACTTGGGCACAGCTCCACGGTGTGGCTGCAGGAACTGACCCCGGACAAGCCGCTCCGCCACGCGATGCACCTCGACGTCTCGCTCGCTCGCGAGCAGCGGCCCGAGTCGCGGCGGCGGTTGCCGCGGGCGGCCGCGTGGTGGACGAGACCGACGCTCCGGCCGGCTGGATCCTGGCAGACCGGGCCGGTAACAAGGTGTGCATCGCATCGTGGCCGGACGGCGGCGAGCAGTCGTGAGCCTGACCCGTTGGGTTGTCAGCCCTGACAGTTGGCCGTTTGTGACAGTCGTAGGCGGAGGTGATGCTGTGACTGCGAAAAGGCCTTGCTCAGCTGGTGATTCCTGCTCGAAGGTTTTGTCAGACCCTTGGCCTAATGTCTGATGTATGACGGTAGTGGTCGGTTCGAGCGAGACGGTGCTGGCAGCATCGTCTGTGTCTGCGGCTGTCGCTGACCTGGCCCGGCGCTCGTTCTCCGGCCTTGCCGATGACGATCTGCTCGAGGTGATCCGGCAGGCAGAGCGGGCTCGTCGCCAGCTCGAGGCGCTTGATGCCGTGCTGATCGCCGAGATCGAGGCACGCAACCTGCCGGGCCGCTACATGCTGCGCGGATCGAAGCAACTGCTGGCCGGCCTGCTCAACTTGTCGCCAGCCGAGAGCGGCGCCCGGGTGCGGCATGCCCACGCCCTAGGTCCCCGGACGAGCCTGACCGGCGAGCGGCTGGCACCGCTGCTGCCCGTCACGGCGGCGGCCCGTGCCAGGGGGTCGATCACCGCCGGACAGGTCGAGGTGATCATCGCCGCGATGACCCGACTCCGCGATGCCCAGTTGCCGGCTGAGCGGCAGGCCGAGGCCGAGGCGTTCCTGGTCGAGCAGGCGCACCGCTTCGACGGCGGCACCTTGCGCGGGATCGCCCGGCGGCTGCTGGACACCCTCGATCCGGACGGCCGGCTCACCGGGGAACGCAGCCAGCAGCGGCGCCGGTTCCTGAGCTGTGTGCCGAACGGCGACGGGATGTACCGTCTCACCGCCGACCTCGACACCGAGACTGCCGCGCTGGCGAGAACCGTCTTGCACTCGCTGGCCGCACCCAGGCCGTCGACCGGCGGCGACCGGGACGAGCGCACCTCCGGGCAGCGGCTGCACGATGCCTTCCGCAGCGTGCTGAAGCTCGCACTGCGAGCCGGTGAGCTACCCGCCTCGGGCGGCATTCCCGCAACTGTCCTGATCACCATGACCGCCGAGCAGTTCCAGGCCGGCACCGGCCTCGCGGCGACCAGTTACGGGCAGCAGCTCAGCATCGACCGTGCGCTGCGGCTCGCTGATCAGGCGGCCCTCGCCTGGATCGTGCACAACAGCAAGGGCGGCATCCTGAGCTACGGCACCACTCGCCGGGTGGCCAGCGACAAGCAGACCCTCGCGCTGATCGCGCGGGACCAGGGCTGCGCCTTTCCCGGTTGCGCCGATCCACCCGAGTGGACCGAGCGACACCACATCATCCCGTGGCGGGAAGGCGGGCAGACCGACCTGGACAATCTCTGTCTGCTGTGCGACTTCCACCACGACCGGATCGACACCGGCGGCTGGCAGGTCACCATGCGCGACGGCGTGCCCTGGTTCATCCCGCCGAGCTGGATTGACCCGGACCAGCGACCACGGCGCAACGTTCGCCCGTGAACCGCCATCCTGCTGCGACGCCGACCGATCCGCTTGAAGTCGGCAGCGACGAGTTCAGGGCAGCTCGTCTCCGCCTTCCTGCGGTAATCGATCGCCGCCGCGTGTCCCGCGCCGTGAGGTCAGCTGACGTTGCGGGCCCAGGCCGGGATGCCGGCACCGGCCAGCAACTCGGTGCCGACGTCGGCCAGCGAGGTCATGGCAACCCGCTGCGACCACGGGCCGAAGGACACCCGGGCCACCCCGAGCTCAGCCAGCTCCGAGGGCGGCGCCGTGCCGGGCAGCCCGAGCACGCTCACCTTGCGCTCGCCGATCCCGGCCACCAGCTGCCGCACAGTGTCGGCGTCCAGCCTGCCCGGCACGAAGACACAGTCGGCACCGGCGTCCAGGAACGCCCGGCCGCGCTCGATCGCGTCGGCCAGCAGGTCGGCCGGATCCCGATCACCGCCCAGCAGGTAGGCATCGGTGCGGGCGTTCAGGACGAACGGCACGCCCTCGGCCTCCCCGGCCCGGACCGCCGCCCGCACCCCGGCCACCGCCTCGGCCAGCGGGCGCAGCTCGTCCTCGATGTTCGCGCCGACGACGCCCACCCCGATGGCCTTGCGGACCGTCTCGCCGACGTCGCCGTAACCGGCCTCCAGGTCCGCGGTCACCGGCAGCGGCACTGCCGCGGCGATCCGGCCGACCGCCTCGATCATCAGCTCCGCCGGGATGACCTCGCCGTCCGGGTAGCCGAACGACGCCGCGATCGAGTGGCTCGCCGTAGCCAGCGCGCGGCAGCCGGGCAGGCCGGCCACCACCCGGGCGCTGGCCACGTCCCAGACGTTGACCAGCACCAGCAGCTCGGGATCGCTGTGCAGCCGGCGCAGCTCGGCGGCCTTGCCGGCCAGGGTCTCGCCGGCCTGGCCGGCCAGGGTCTCGGCGGCCTTGCCAGCCAAGGGGTCGGCGGCTGGGGTGTCTGCAGCAGTCATGCCCGCACCTTAAAGGCAAGCCGGCCACCGCCGGCCAGCGGGACGGCTCAGTTACCGCTGTAGTTGGGGGCCTCCACCGTCATCCGGATGTCGTGCGGATGGGACTCCTTCAGCCCGGCCGCGGTGATCCGGACGAACTGGGCGTTGCGCTGCAGCTCGTCGATGGTGTGGGCTCCCACGTAGAACATCGACTGCCGCAGCCCGCCGACCAGCTGGTAGGCGACCGCGGCCAGCGGCCCGCGATAGGGCACCTGCCCCTCGATCCCCTCCGGCACCAGCTTGTCGTTGTCGGTCACATCGCCCTGGAAGTACCGGTCCTTGGAGTAGGACTTGGCCCGTCCCCGGCTCTGCATCGCGCCGAGCGAGCCCATCCCCCGGTAGGACTTGAACTGCTTGCCGTTGATGAACACCAGTTCTCCCGGCGACTCCTCGCAGCCGGCCAGCAGCGACCCGAGCATCACGGTGTCGGCACCGGCGGCCAGCGCCTTGGCGATGTCGCCGGAATACTGCAGGCCACCGTCGCCGATCACCGGCACCCCGGCCGGCCGGCAGGCCAGCGCCGCCTCGTAGATCGCGCTCACCTGCGGCACGCCGACCCCGGCGACCACCCGGGTGGTGCAGATCGAACCCGGTCCCACCCCGACCTTGACCCCGTCGGCACCGGCGTCGACCAACGCCTGCGCGCCGGCCCGGGTGGCGACGTTGCCGCCGACGATGTCGACGCCGGCCGCGGCCGGCTCGGCCTTCAGCCGCCGGATCATCTCGGTGACGCCCGAGGCGTGCCCGTTGGCGGTGTCGACGACCAGCAGGTCCACCCCGGCCTCGACCAGGGCCATCGCCCGCTTCCAGGCGTCGTCGAAGAAGCCGATCGCCGCGCCCACCCGCAACCGTCCGGAGGCGTCCTTGGTGGCCAGCGGGAACTGCTCGCTCTTGGTGAAGTCCTTGACGGTGATCAGGCCCTGCAACCGCCCGGCGGCGTCCACCAGGGGCAGCTTCTCGATCTTGTTCTTGGCCAGCAGGCCCAGCGCCACGTCCTTGTGCACGCCGACCTGCGCGGTCACCAGCGGCATCGGCGTCATCACCTCGGACACCGGTCGCGAGAAGTCGGTCTCGAAGCGCAGGTCGCGGTTGGTGATGATGCCCACCAGCAGGCCGCTACCGTCGACCACCGGCAATCCCGAGATGCGGTAGCGGGCACACAGCCCGTCGACCTCGGCCAGCGTCGCCGACGGCGAGGTGGTGACCGGGTGGGTGACCATGCCGGCCTCGGACCGCTTGACCAGGTCGGCCTGCTGGGCCTGCTCCTCGATCGAGAGGTTGCGGTGCAGGATGCCGATGCCACCCTGGCGAGCCATCGCGATCGCCAGCCGGGCCTCGGTGACCGTGTCCATCGCCGCCGAGACCAGCGGCAGCCGCAAGGTGATGTTGCGCGACAGCCGGGCCGAGGTGTCGACCTCGCTGGGAATCACGTCGGTGGCACCGGGCAGCAGCAGCACGTCATCGAACGTCAGGCCGAGGGTGGCGAATTTGGCTGGCACGCCCGAGGCCTGATCGGGCACGCTGTATTCAGGAGCGGTGGCGTCCCCGGCAGCCCCGGCCGGCTGGCGGGCGGCATCCCGTTCCGGCACCGCGCGATGATCGGCGGCTGCCCCGGGCTCTGCGGTTGCGATGGTCTCAGGGTCTGTCGGGTGGTTGGTGGTCACGCGAACTCCTCGATGCCGGTAACCCATCCTAGGGCCGACTGGGTGTCGACCCCGGGTTCAGCGCTGGTCAGTGAGCAAAACCTCAGGGCCGGATCAGGGTGTTCCCCAGTGCCTCCTGAGGTACTGACCGGGAAGTCTGCTACCGACCGGGAAGGTTTTCGACGGCCGCAGCCCGGCGGCACCGCCGCCTCGGCGCGAGCGCAACCCGCTGGAGCCGGCCCACCACGACAGCCTGCCACAACCGCCAGAACCGCCAGACCCGCCAGAACCAACAGCACCGCCAGACCTGCCAGAACCGCCAGCACCGCCAGACCCGGAAGGCAACCGCATGAACTCGCCCGTCAGTACCCAGCCGGCAACCGGCACGGCCGCGACCGGTGGCCCGCGCGGCATCGCCGCCCAGGCGATCGACCTCAGCAAGATATACGGCAGCGGCGACACCCAGGTCCGGGCCCTGAACTCCGTCTCGGCGGACTTCGTCCGGGGCGAGTTCACCGCGATCATGGGCCCGTCCGGCTCGGGCAAGTCCACCCTGATGCACTGCCTGGCGGGGCTGGACACCGCCACCTCCGGCTCGGTGCGGATCGGCGACACCGAACTGACCGGCCTGTCGGACAAGAAGATGACCCAGCTGCGGCGGGACCGGATCGGTTTCGTCTTCCAGGCGTTCAACCTGGTGCCCACGCTGACGGCGTTGGAGAACATCACCCTGCCGATGGACATCGCCGGCCGCCGCCGCAGTGCCGAGGACCAGGACTGGCTGACCTCGGTCATCGACACCCTGGGGCTGGCTGACCGGCTCGGTCACCGGCCCTCCGAGCTCTCCGGCGGCCAGCAGCAGCGGGTGGCCTGCGCTCGGGCCCTGGCAGGGCGTCCCGAGATCATCTTCGGCGACGAGCCCACCGGAAACCTTGACTCGCGGTCCTCAGGTGAGGTGATGGGCATCCTGCGCAGCTCCGTCACCCAGCTCGGCCAGACGGTGGTGATCGTCACCCACGACCCCCGGGCGGCCAGCTACGCCGACCGGGTGGTGTTCCTGGCCGACGGCGGGATCGTCGACGAGATGCGCGCCCCCACCGCCGACTCGGTGCTGGACCGCATGAAGAACCTCGAGCAGGTCTGAGATGAGCGCCGCATCCCCCACCCTGACCCGGCCGGACCACCCGGGCGGCCGATCCAGCACCCCGGCGTCCTCCTCCGGCGGCGCCACCATGCGCAAGGTGTCACTGCGCAACCTGGCCGCGCACAAGGTCCGGCTCACCCTGACCGTGCTGTCGGTGGTGCTCGGCACCGCCTTCGTGGCGGGCTCCTTCGTCTTCACCGACACCCTGCAGCGCACCTTCAACGGCATCTTCGACGACGTCGCCCAGGACGTCGACGTCCGGGTCGCGGCACCGGAGGAGACCAGCAGCGGGGTTCCGCTGGCCGACCTGGACCGGTTGGGCGCGGTACCCGGCGTGCGCAAGGTCGAGCCCGGCATCACCGGCCCGATCGTGCTGCTCGGCTCGGACGGAAAGGCGGTCAAGGGCGGCGGCGCGCCCAGCCTGGGACTGTCCTACCTGCCGCCGGAGCAGCAGATCGGCAAGGAGTTCACCTTCAAGGCGGGCACCGGCCCGACCCGGCCCGGCGAGATCGCCCTCAACCCCGGCGCCGCCCGGCTGGGCAAGCTCGGCATCGGCTCGCACACCAAGGTGCTGGTGCCCTCCCAGGGCATCCTGGACGTGACGCTGACCGGCATCTACAGCACCGACACCGAGACCGGCGGCTACATCGGGGTGCTCTTTGCCCAGCAGCAGGCACTGCGGCTGTTCACCGACGGCAAGCACGTCGGCTACGTCGATGTGGCTGGCAACGGCGTGTCGCAGAGCGAGCTGCGCG
>JAVEEO010000368.1 GCA_030840415.1 Pseudonocardiales bacterium
CACGATCAACGTCAACGGCTGCCCGAACTCCTGCGCCCGCTTCCAGGTCGCCGACATCGGCTTCAAGGGCATCGTGCAGAAGGTCAAGGCCGCGGACGGCTCGTTCGTCGATGCCGAGGCGTTCCAGGTGCACCTGGGCGGCCAACTGGGCAGCGAAGCGGCCTTCGGGCGCAAGTTCCGTGGCCTGAAGGTGACCGCCGAGCAGGCACCGGACTACGCCGAACGGGTTCTGACCGGCTACCTGGACCGGCGCACCGAGGGCGAATCCTTCGCCGGCTACGTCAGCCGGGCCGACGAGGACTGGCTGCTGTGACCCCGGCTCCTGGTGAGCCGGGCCGGACAGTGGGAGGGATGCGCGCATGACTGAGCGCGCCGCGCCGTTCCACTGCCCGTACTGCGCAGAGGAAGACCTACGACCGTTCGGCGAGACTCACGGCCAGTGGCGCTGCGGTGCCTGTCAGCGGGTGTTCTCCCTGAAATACCTGGGGATTGCCTCCGACTGGACCTCGCAGCCGCGCCCACCCCAGTAACTGTGCAAGGAGAGTTCGATGAGCTGCGCACTGCAACGCGTACCCGACGATGACGACGAGCGCCCGGCCGAGATCCTGCCGAGGCTGCGGGCGGTTCCCGCGCCTGCGACGGCCCAGGACCTGCGGCTGCTGGCCGAACGGGCCGGTGATGAGCTCGCCACGGCGTCGGCGACCGAGATCCTGAACTGGGCGGTGGAACAGTTCGGCGCCGACTGGTGCGTCGCGTCGTCGATGGCCGACGCCGTGCTTGCCCACCTGGCCTCGCGGGTGTTGCCCGGCGTCGACGTGATCTTCCTCGACACCGGCTACCACTTCGCCGAGACCATCGGC
Organism: Pseudonocardiales bacterium; assembly: GCA_030840415.1. Taxonomy (GTDB): domain Bacteria; phylum Actinomycetota; class Actinomycetes; order Mycobacteriales; family Jatrophihabitantaceae; genus Jatrophihabitans_A. The sequence goes on from JAVEEO010000368.1 coordinate 861, forward strand.
ATGCGCGATGCCGTCGGAGCCGTCCTGCCGGTGTCGATCCGCACGGCGCTGCCGCTGCGCAGCGTCGCCGAGCAGGACGCCGAGTTCGGTCCCCGGCTGCACGAGCGCGACCCGGGCGCCTGCTGCGCGATGCGCAAGGTCGAGCCGCTGAACCGGGCGCTGGCCCCATACCGGGCCTGGGCGTCCGGGCTGCGCCGGGCCGACTCGGCCGGCCGCGCGGGAACCAAGGTGGTTGAGTGGGACGCCAAGCACGAGATGGTGAAGCTCAACCCGATCGCGGCCTGGACCGATGCCGACGTCGACGCCTACATCGCCGAGCACGGCCTGCTGGTCAACCCGCTGCTGGCCGACGGCTTCGGCTCGATCGGCTGCGCACCCTGCACCCGCCGGCTGCTGCCCGGTGAGGACGTCCGGGCCGGTCGCTGGGCCGGTACCGCCAAGACCGAGTGCGGCCTGCACACCTGAGCGGAGGTCTGCACACCTGAGCGGAAGCCCCCGGCAGTGACCGGTGCCACCCGTTAAGGTGCCAGCGTGGCCGACCTGCATCCCAGCTGCGTCCTGATCGAGCAGATCCTGCGCTCAGCCGGCCTGCCCGGCCGGGTCCGGATCCTGGACGAGCCGGCACCGACGGCCGGCGCCGCCGCCCGGCAGCTGGGCGTGCCGGTCGGGGCGATCGCGAACTCGCTGATCTTTGCCACCGCCGAGCAGGCACCGCTGCTGGTGCTGACCAGCGGCGCGCACCGGGTCGACACCGCCAAGGTCGCCGCGCTGGTGGGCACCGCCGCGCTGTCGCGGGCCAGCGCCGACTTCGTCCGCGGCGTCACCGGCCAGCCGATCGGCGGGGTGGCACCGATCGGCCACCCGGCGCCGATCCGCACGGTGCTCGACACCGCGCTGGCCGAATACGGGCAGATCTGGGCGGCCGGCGGTCTCCCGCACGCGGTCTTTCCGATCAGCTACTCCGACTTGCTGGCCCTGACGTCGGCCCAGCCCGCCGCGGTCGCCTAATCTGCTGGGATGGCACAGCCCAGCGAAGCCGGCGGCGGCGGCGTCCCGACGATCATGATCGTCGACGTGCCGCGCTCGCGGCTGCCCGGTCGGCTGGCCGAGGCGATGGCGATCTATGTCACCGCCATGGGTTATCCGGCTTCCAGCGGTTCCCAGCGCGGCACCCACATGCTTCGGCACGCCGGCTTCGACTCCTTCCGGTGCCGGGCCGCGCTGGCAGCCGACGGGACGATGCTCGGTTTCGGCTACGGCTACACCAGCCTGCCCGGCCAGTGGTGGCACGACCTGGTGCTGCGCGCCATCGCCGGTGACACCCAGGACTGGTTGGGCAGCGCCTTCGAACTCTCCGAGCTGCACGTCCTGCCGGCCGCGCAGGGCGCCGGCCTCGGCGAGCGACTGCTGCGCTCGCTGGCCGACGGCCTGCCGCACCGGACGATGGTGCTCTCGACGCCCGAGGGCGAGAACCGGGCCTGGCGGTTGTATCGCAGGATGGGTTTCTACGACCTGGCCCGCAACCACCTGTTTCCCGGCGACCACCGGCCGTTCGGGGTGCTCGGCGCCAGGCTGCCGTTCCCGCCGTCGGGCGGAGCTAGCCGCTGACCGGCTGCGAAACCAGGTTGGCCCACACCTCGCGGGTCGCCCGGGACCGGTTGAGCGTGTAGAAGTGGATGCCCGGCACGCCCTCGTCGATCAGCCGGCTGGCCAGCTTCGACGTCTCGGCGATGCCCAGCTCGCGCACCGCCTTCGGGTCGTCGGCGATCTCGGCGAACCGGCGGCCCAGCTCGGCCGGGAACGGCGCACCGGTGAACTGCTCGGACCGGTCGATGATGCCCATGTTGGTGACCGGCATCAGGCCGGCAAGGATCGGCACGTCGCAGCCGGCGGCGGCCACCCGGTCGCGCAGCCGCAGGTAGGCCTCGGGCTCGAAGAACATCTGGGTGATCGCGTAGTCCGCGCCGCGCCGGCACTTGTCGATGAAGTATGCGGTGTCCTGCTCGACCGACTCCGACCTCGGGTGCTTGTAGGGGAAGGCGGCCACCCCGACGGTGAAGTCACCATGCGCGCGCAGCAGGTTCACCAGGTCACCGGCGTAGCTCAGCCCCTCCGGGTGCGAGACCCACTCGCCCAGCGGGTTGCCGGGCGGGTCGCCGCGCAACGCCAGCATGTTGGAGATGCCGGCGTCGGCCAGCCTGCCGACGATGCCCCGGAGCTCGGCGACCGAGTGCCCGACCGCGGTCAGGTGTGCCACCGGCAGCAGGGTGGTGTCGCTGGCGATCCGCTCGGTGATCTCGATGGTGCGGTCGCGGGTGGCCCCGCCGGCACCGTAGGTGACCGAGACGAAGTCCGGCCGCAGGGACTCCAGCTCGCGGATGGTGGTCCACAGCAGCCGGTCGTCCTCCGGCGTCTTCGGCGGGAAGAACTCGAAGGAGAACGTCGGCCTGCCGGCCTTGAAGCTGTCCCTCACCGAGTGCGCCATACCCGTGAGGGTAGTGTCCGCGGCTGTGGCTGACCCCGCTGGCTCGAACCCTGTCAGCAACCCCGTCGGCCCCACCCCCACCCTGCCCGAGCGGATCGACGCCGAGCTGGCCACCGTCCTCGCCGAGCGCACCGCCCTGCTGGCCGAGATGTCGCGGGACCTCGGCGTGCTGTCGCTGGCGTTGGGGGCCGCGGTGCTCATCGGCGGCAAGCGACTGCGGCCGACCTTCGCCTACTGGGGCTGGCGT
>JAVEEO010000429.1 GCA_030840415.1 Pseudonocardiales bacterium
TCCTGGAGTCCTACGAGGAGCACCACGTCGCCGACGTGCTGTGCCTGGAACTGAACACGATGGACCCCGGCCACGAGCGCTTCGATGCCAAGACGACGGTGCTGATCGAGAACGTGCTGCACCACATCGAGGAGGAGGAGCAGGAGTGGTTTCCCAAGGTTCGGGAGGGCATGACGCGCAAGCAGCTGTCCGAGCTCGGTGAGCGGATGCTCCAGCTGCGTCAGACGGCCCCGCACACCCCGACCGAGCCGAAGGCCATGAAGAAGGCCATCGACGCGATCGTCAAGTAGTAGTGCCGGCCCCGGCCGCTTCGGCGGCCGGGGTTGGCGGCCGCCAGGCGAGCACCGCCTCGCGCAGCGCGCCAGTTGCCAGGTCGGGATAGGGGAAGCAGGCGTTGTGCGCCCCGGGCAGCACGACGCACCGCCCGCCGGCCAGCTCGGCCAGCTGCCGCGCCCACGCCGGCGGGGCGAAGCCGTCCCGCTGCCCGGTCATCACCAGCACCGGAACCCGCAACTGCCCGATCCGCTCCTCGGGCCGATCGGGCAATGCGTCCAAGAGGAATCGCAGCACTCCGAGCCCGCCGTGCAGGTAGGACGGCAGCACCGCCGGCAGCTCGGCGGGCCGCTCGTGCAACAGGGTTCGGGGCGCCCGGCGCAGCAACCGCCCGACCGTGCGGGCCGCCGGATCGAAGGTCGGGCCCGCCAGCACCAGTCCGGCCAGCCGGTCGGGTACCAGCAGCGCGGCGCGCAATACCGCCTGGGCGCCGGTGGAATGCCCGACCAGGACCACGTTGCGACGGTCCTGCTCGGTGAGCCACTGGGCCACCACCTCGCTCACCCCGGCCAGCGTCGGGCGGCACGCCGTCGCCCGGCCCCACCGCCAACCCGGCAGGTCGAGCACCGTGGCGCGGGTCCAGTGGCCGATCCGGTCGGCCCAGGGAGCCAGGTAACCGGGCGCTCCCAGGCCCGGCAGCAGCACCACCTCGGGCTGGTCGGTCACCGATCCGGCAACCAGCAGCCGCACCGGACGGTTGCCGACGGAGCCGGGTCGGACCTGCCAGGCCGGGGTACGCCCCGACCGGCCGGGCGGGATCGTCATCTGGGGTCAGCTCTGGCTGTTGATCTTGAGGGTGCCGCCTTCGGATACCAGGCCGAACGTGTTGCGGTCCGAGACCCGGCGGCCGTCCTTGTAGACGTAGTTGACGGTGGCCCGCACGGTGCCGGGCGCGCTGCCGGAAACATTGCTCACCGAGACCCGGCTGATGCTCGCCCAGTACTGGTCGTAGGACTGCCGGCCGCCGGCGCGACCGTTCTGGAACGACTCGGTCAGCCGCGTCCAGGCCTGGTCGGTATTGTCCGGCAGCAGGGCGTAGTAGTCCCGGACGGCCTTGGCCAGCTCGGACGAGGTCGGGGCACCCGGCTGGCTCGCGGTGTTCGACGGCGAGGTCGTCGGCTGGCTGGCCGTGCTGCTCGCCGGAGCGGACGAGCTCGCCGCGGACGTAGTGGGCGCGGAGCTGGAACGCGGCACAGTGCTGGAGGCCGGGGTCGTGCTCGGCGCCCTGGCCGAGCGTGCGGTGGAGCTGCTCCCTGGCGGGCTGGCGTTGTTGCCGCTGTCGCGGCCGCCGAGCAGCACCACGCCGAGCACGATGGCGCCGATCAGCAGCGCGGCCACCGCGAAGACGACCAGCAAACCGGTCCGGCTGCGATCGTCGGGAGCGCGGTCGCCGGCCCGCGGGTCGACCAGCGGCGGGCCTCCGGGACCGGCGCCTGCCGGCAGCGCGGTCGTCCCGGGTGCCGAGGAGCCACCCCGGTCGATGCGCTGGGTCGGTCCGACCGCACCTGCGGCCGCCGCCGCGGCTGAGGGCGCGGCCGCCGAGGCGATCACCGGTGCGACGGCGGCCGGTTCCGCCGCGCCGGGCCGGACGGCCGCCCGATCCTGGTCCGACAGTGGCGGTGGCTTGATCGGCGCCGGCGAGCTGAGCGGCAGGGTAGCCACCGCGGTGATCGCGGCGGTGTCGCTGTGCAGCGCCGTCAGGGTGTGCGCGACGTCGATCATCGGTGGCCGGGCCGCCGGGTCGGCTGCCAGCATCCGCTCCAGCAGCGGCGTGAGCGGGCCGCTGTGGTGCGGGGGGTTCACCCGTCCCGAGGCGACCTTGTGCAGCACCGCCATCGGGTTCTGGTCGTTGCCGAACGGCGGGACGCCCTCGGTGGCGGCATACAGCGTCGCGCCCAGGGAGAACACGTCTGAGGAGAAGTCCGATTCGTCACCACGGGCGACCTCGGGAGCCAGGTAGGCCGGTGTGCCGGTGACCATGCCGGTCGAGGTCAGGGTGGTGTCGCCGAGGGCATGCGAGATGCCGAAGTCGGTGATCTTGGCACTGCCGTCCTCGGTGATCAGGACGTTGCCGGGCTTGACGTCGCGGTGCACGATGCCGGCGGCGTGCGCCGCGGCCAGTGCCGCGGCGACCTGGCCGCCGATCCGGGCCGCCTCCGACGGCGGCATCGGGCCGCGGTCGTTGACGATGGTCTGCAGGCTCGTCGAGGGCAGGTACTGCATGATCAGGCAGGGCTGGCCGTCGTAGGAGACCACGTCGTACACCGGCACCGCGTGCTGGTGGTGCAGCCGGGCGGTGATCCGGGCCTCGCGCATCGCCCGCTGGCTGATCAGTTCGGTCTCGGCATCGCTGAGGCCCGGCTGGGGACGCAACTGCTTGA